>CAYURV010000184.1:0-2763 GCA_964447115.1 uncultured Candidatus Bathyarchaeia archaeon | reverse complement strand
GGTTTTATGTGACTTTGAAAGGCAGTCTGACCCCTAAGGAGACGAAGCTTGTAGGCTGGCGCATCGACGATCTCGCGGCTCTCGCAATAACCCTCGGTTACATAATTTCTAAAGGAGGCAAAACCCCAAGGAAAGACCTCGAAGATCTCCTTCGTATTAAGCTGCCAAGCTGGAGAGCAGACTTCAACCTAAGCCGTTTCTTGAGATCAGGCTACTTGATTGAGGACGAGAATGGCCAGCTATATCTGGGCTGGCGGACAAGAGCAGAGGTCGACCAGAAGAAGCTGATTGACCTGCTTCTAGAAGCAGAATGACAAGAATCGTAGCTTATTGCTACATCAGCTCTATGAGGCAAGGATGTGCTGAGAAGAGTTAGAAATTAGCGTCACCTGAACAAGCATAATCATCTTACTCATTCTGGTTTCTCTTTTTTTCAATGTTCTGGGCTAGAAAACCATTATAAACCCTAAGTACCTCTTTCTGGGGAAGGTGCTCAAAGTGAAGGCAGCAGTCTTGCATGGAATCAGAGACTTTCGACTTGAAAAAGCGTCAAAACCCAGGATTTTAAGCAATGAAGTGCAGGTCAAAGTTGGGGCCGCTGGCATTTGCGGCACGGATCTCCATTTCTATCGTGGTGAATGGGAGGTCAAGACGCCGCTTGTACCGGGACACGAGTTTTCAGGAACCATTGCCGAGGTCGGGAAGGATGTGCGAGGCTTCGAGGTGGGTGATCGTGTGGTAGCTGAACCTAATATGGTCTGTGGGAAATGCTATTTCTGCCTCATGTCAGACCGCAACTTCTTCTGTGAGAGACTGAGAGCTGTTGGAGTTGATGTGGACGGCGCTTTTGCTGAGTATGTGAAAGTGAAAGCGCAGAACGTTTACAGGTTTCCTGAAAGCCTTTCCTTCGAAGAGGCAGCCTTGATCGAGCCGCTTGCCTGTTGCATCAGGGGCTTAGACAGAATCAACATTGAGGCAGGGGATACTGCAGCTATAGTCGGTGCGGGTCCAATAGGGCTTTTACTCCTGCAGCTGGTTAAAATGGCTGGGGCCTCGATGGTGATACAGACCGACCTGGATGAAGAAAGGCTTAACTTGGCCAGGGAACTTGGTGCTGATTTTACGGTGAATGTGCAAGACGAGGATCCTGTAAGGGCAATCAAAGAGTTAACTAGTGGTTATGGTGTAGACGTAGCAGTCGAGGCTGTTGGAAGCCCGGAAGCAATCACTCAAGCCATGGAAGCAACGCGCAGAGGGGGACATCTCAACGTATTTGGTGTTTCGCCGCAGAACGCTGTATGGGCAGTGAAGCCGTTCGATTTATACTCGAAAGAGTTAACGATCACTACTTCTTACAGGAGCCCCTTCACATTTCAGCGGGCTGTAAAGATGGCTTCATCGGGAAAGTTGAAACTTAAGCCACTTATTAGTCACGTCTTTTCCCTTGACGAGATTGTCCGTGTCTTTGAAATGCTGGACAGGAAACTGGAGAAAACAGTGAAAATCATCGTTAAGCCATAAGCGCCTTCCGTTGAAATCTTTGACTACAGGTGAAATGGATACAGAAGCATCAACAAATACAGCGAAAGATAGATTAAATACGAGCATCTTAGAATTGGGCGTAAGCAAAAATGAACGCCGGACTTGTTGTTGTTAAGGTGGGCACTAGGAGCCTTACTATTGACGATGGTAACCTAGACTTGGAAAAGATGAGAAGTCTCGTTGACCAAGTTGCTGAGGCCACAAGAAAAGGCTACAGGATCATACTTGTGACCTCCGGGGCCATAGCTTCAGGAATCGCTGAGCTGGGGGTCAAGGCAAATCCCAACGACATAGTTTTCAAACAGGCTTGTGCGGCTGCTGGACAAAGTATTCTCATGGCGCACTATAGAGAGTTTTTCAAGCGTCACGGGTTGAGGGTGGCGCAGGTACTCCTAACAGAACAAGACCTTTCAAATAGGATTTCCTACCTTCACACCTGCAACGTTCTTGACCGATTGCTCCAGCTTGGAGTCGTGCCAATAATCAATGAGAACGATGTTACCTCAGTCAATGAGATAATCCCGGTAATGAAAGGGTATAGGGTAAACTTTAGTGATAATGATATACTTTCAGTGCTCATAGCCAATGCGACAGAAGCTGACCTCGTGGTGATCCTGTCCACTGTAGAAGGACTTTACACAAAACATCCAGAAAAGCCTGGAGCGCGACTGATTCCAGTTGTGGAAAAGATTACACCTGAACTCAAAGAGGCTGCTGAAGGGAAAGGTAGGCTTGGAAGAGGTGGGATGAAGACGAAGCTGGAAGCTGCAGAGATAGCCATGCGAAGTGGAATTCCCTTAGTCATTGCCAACAGCCGAAGAAGCAACGTACTCTTGGACATCTTAGACGATAAGCCAGTTGGGACTTACTTTAGGCCAGGTGAAAAAGGTCTCCCCGGCATAAAGAGGTGGATAGCCTACGGGGCTGGCGCCAAAGGCCAGATCTACGTGAACGAGGGGGCAAAGAAGGCGATAATGAAAGGCGCTAGTCTCCTTGCTGTTGGAATCGAGAAGGTTTCAGGACAGTTCCAAGTTGGTGATGTGGTGAGCCTCGTCGACCCCGACGGAAGAGAGTTTGCTAGGGGTATTGTAAACTATAGTAGCGAAGAGGTGAACCTCATCAAAGGCATGAGTACGGCTCAGATTAGGAGGGCTTTGGGTTATATCAGACAGAAGGAGATAATCATCAGAAAACGTACGCATTTGATGAAAGAGGAGGAAT
>CAYURV010000183.1:0-2767 GCA_964447115.1 uncultured Candidatus Bathyarchaeia archaeon | reverse complement strand
GCTCTCAGCGAATGACCATTAACTATTGTTAAACGATATTAAGAAGACAGTCAGCACGTTATATGGATGGAAGATTCGAGTGATGTGGATGAAGGAAGAAGCAAAGTCAGAGGGAAGGAAGCTGCTTCTGATGGGAAGTAGTGCTTTTAAAGCTAAGGAATTACCGGCTGAGATAAAGGAAAGAATCGACAAGGCCATAACATCCAATATGATAATAATTGTTGGTGAGGCTCCTGGGGCGAGTAGACTTTATCAAGACTACTTAAAATCTAAGGGGTACAGAAATGTGATTGTTGGGCATGCTGTCAGATTAAGGTATAACGCGGGAAATTGGAAAGATTTTCAATACGGAAAGAATTTGAAGGAAAGAGAAAGGGGAATGATTGAAGATTGCGATTCTGCAATAATCATATGGATGAACAACAGCGGTGTAATAGCTGAAAACCTTGAGATTCTAAAGTGGCTGAGGAAACCCACTTTCCTGTATGAATATTCAAGCAAGACCAACACAGCGAAAATGGGCGAGCTTGATCTTAAGCGAACTTACGACCCTTTCTATTATGTAAAAGAGTACTATAAGAAGCAAAAATACAGCTCTCCACAGAGTTAAATTCAGATAGGATCGCGTACTTCACACTTGTAGGGTTATTTGTCCCCATCTGCAATCCCAGAATAACGGGATAGAATTTTACTGACAAGATGGGGGAAGTTGCCAAAGCCTTCTCAACGAAACGATGAAGCGTTGTGGTCTGTTCTTTCCCAATTCTCGATTATCTCTCTCTTAAAAAACATATAAACCAGGTGAGTGCACAGACCCACCATTGCTAATCGTTGGCATTCGACTGAGATGGATATCTAGGGAGTCATCGGGGAAAGACTCTCGCATTTTCCGTCTGATATTACCTGCCATCTTACCTTTTCATAACTCAAACCGTGGATATTGTTATGAGGTTCTTTGGGTTCAGTTGCTGGGTTGCTGCCTCTCTTTCTCTATTCTATTTTGATAGCCAGACTTGACATAAGCCCGTATCGGGTCAATTGGCAGTTCTTTCTCAAGTCTAGCCATCTGGACAATTGGTCTTACATCTGTCAAGAAAGCGTCGACCAAGGTTCTGTTTGCCAGTATAATCTCGTTTTCGTTCTGATATTTTCCGAGTCTCTCTTCATCAACAACCAAAGCTTTGGCGTAAGAGATCATCAATGAATCCACCGAGTGCAACATAGCATGCATGCGGTTTTCCAAAGCCGAACATTGATCAATGATGTACGACCAGTTTTTCCTAGGATCCGGATTGCCAATGACTCTGCCTGTCACCAGTTCATGGAAGATCCTGAAAACTTGCATGTTTGGCTCAACAGAGTGATCGTCGTCGGCGGCATATCTAGTGTTGAAATGAATGCCTGCTGGCATCTCATTTTCTATCAAACCGGTGATTATGTATTCAACATTGACTCCGTGCGGATGGTGACCCAGATCAACGGTTACACCTGCTCTGTTGCCTAGACTTTTAGCCAAAGAAGAAGCCACCGACACATCTGAGATAACCGTATGATAGGTTCCAGGCTCAAAGAGCTTGTACTCAATCAACATAAGCACCGACTCTGGCATTTTGCGATAGATCTCCTTCAAGGAATCTCTAAGATTCTTCTGCGTGGCACGCATGTTAACCTGGCCGGGGTATATAGACCCGTCTGGAACCCATAGGGCTAAGACTCCAGTCGCGTACTTTGCGGCTACCTCAGCTGAGACCAAGGTGTGGCTGATAAAACGTTTTCTGGTCTCCGGGTTGCTTGCTGATAGGCTGCCGTAATGTGTCCCTTTAAGGAAGCATGTCGGGTTTACTGCGCCTATCGCTAGACCTAAGTTTTCTGCGTACTCTTTAAGTTTTCTGAAGGAACTGGATTGAATTTTATCAAAGGAAGCTTCGTCCGGATCGTCCCAGCCCACGTGGATGCTGACTTTAGGCGTAGCTCCTGTCAATCTATGAATGGTGGCTGCGTCGTCGAATTTTTCAAAAACATTTCTAGCAGCTCCTGGAGTCGTGTAACCGCTGAAACGTCCTCCCCCAAAAGGTCCGAAGACCCATGAAGGGACTTCAACGGTAAACTTTGAGACTTTTTCCTTCACTTGGTTTATGTCGACTCCTTTGTCTGCTAAATCTTTCTCCAGAATATCGTACCTTACTTCTATTTCGCTTTTAGGATGTTCGCACATTTTTTTCACTCTTTCGTCATTAAGACTACTTCAAAGATAGTTCATTATATTTAACGGGTTAATATGCCTTCTAAAGATACTTCGTGGACTTAGGTTGAATAGAGTCCGTCAGGAATCCGATTGCTTAAAAGAAAAGACTTGACATTTGATGTCCAGTAACCAAAATCTATCGAGGCGAGAATATTCATTGTCCATTCTGCCTGTGATCTACGCATGGCAAGCGGTATTGCCTTATTTCTCAGCGGACTTCTCGCGTCTCATCCTAAAACATCTTCTATAGGCACCCGTTACACAGTGACCTTTGCATCAGGCGTCGTCGTAGCTGCAGCAATGTTTGAAATGATCCCCGAGGCTGACGTTCCGAACAATTGGCCTTTCCTTAGCGTTGGTTTCTTCGTGTTTTACCTTCTTGAATTCCATGTTTCCCTAAACAAGCCTAGCCTCGCCTTTTCCGGTAAGCCGACTATGCCTACTCGAAATGCTTAAGAGCACCATTTAAATCAGATTCAACACACACTGTTGAAGATGTCAAGCCAAAAATCCAGTCCAAAC
>CAYURV010000182.1:0-2768 GCA_964447115.1 uncultured Candidatus Bathyarchaeia archaeon | reverse complement strand
CCTACAAGCTTCGTCTCCTTAGGGGTCAGACTGCCTTTCAAAGTCACATAAAACCGTGCCCTGTCAAGTTGCTCCAATGTGGGCTTATCCGGAGGGTTTGCCTCCTCTTCAAAAACAGTTTTTAGAGTTAAGTCGAGTTTTTCTAGGTAGTCGTCTAGCAGATTCAGTACCTTCGGATAGTCAGAACCTAGCCTTCTCCTCAATTCCCAGCCTTTGACACCCGGCTCTCTATGTCTCTTATAAAACAGGAGGTGAACAGCCCTCTTCATCTTTATGGCATAATAAGTCTTCCGGGTCAGGCTTCTCGGCCTTGCCGCCATCTAGTCCACTCCTCATAACTTATCGGGATAGGGAAAGAGAAGAACTCGCCTTCCTCTTTTGAGACTGCTGTCTCTTGGGGTCGTATAAAAACCTCCTCCTCAAGTGGATGGATCTCTAATGTAGCGTACCCATAGGTTACAAGAAAACTTGTAAGGTAGGCTCGTCTCACCGTTTCTTCATACGTATCCGCGCCTATAAAGTCCCAATATCCAATCCTCCCACCATTGAAAGCAGCTTTCTTCAGTTCATTCCACAGCCTTTCCAGCTCCATGGTAAAAGTCTCACTAGACAATATACCTTGTCTAATCATCTCTTCTCGCGTCGTTACACCAGTTTCAGTCAGGGCAAAGCCTGTCTTTCGCCACCGTTCATCCAAGGGCGCAAGACCATCCCAGTACATTTTTGCTTCGCCTAGGCTTGGGATTGTGATCTGTTCTAACTCAATTACAGGGTGCCAAGCTTCGAGAAGAATTCTAGCTACTTTTTCGGGAAGCAGATTACGCAGTTTCTCCTCGATGAGGAAGGGGTCTCTATAGAGTGATGTTGCCCGATGCTTTATCCACTCGCTCTGCATCTTAATGACCGAAGCTATCTGGTTGAGCGCCTCTGCATCTAAGCACAAGTCGTCAGGTTTTTTCCAGTCAGGAAAATACTCTTTTATTATTGATATGAGGTCCTCAACCTCAACTAGGAATGGATTCAATCCCTGGGTTTCGACTGATTGACACAGTTCAATGATTCTTCTCAGTTCTTCCTTGGCAAGCCTTCTTGGCTTTTTGGCGGTCGCCACTAGCCGACCTCCCTGACTAACGATGTCCCCTCGATGTTTTGAACGGTTATTATATGTGCATCCTTCCCTTCGAAAAACATCTGGTTAGGCGTTATCGCTAGATATTGAGCATCTCCTCCCTCAACCGCTGAGATTAGAACATTGGCTATCATCTCACGATTCTTCGGATCCATGTGAACATCGTATTCATCAATCGCCCGGAAAGGAGATCGTACGCGCTGCTGCAAAGCGAGCAGGAAAGCCATGGTCGCTGTGCTTCTCTCGCCCCCGCTTTGCGAGTATATGCTTAAGGGGAGTGGTTGTGAGCCCTTGAACCCTACTAGTATCTCGATTCCCGTCGCCTCAATGTCATGATCGTTCATCAGGCGTACAAGTCCCGTCGCGACTGCTTGCGTCAAAATTTTCTGATATTCTAGGCTGACGTGATCTAGAAGACTACGGATCATAGTTCTCCACGCTTCCATTCTTGTTTTGATCTCTTCCAAGGCTTTCTCACGATTTTCAGCAGTTACACGGGCTTTCTCTTTAAGCTCAAGATAGAGCTTCGAATAGGACTCGTACATGCGTTCTATCTCGCCTGAAACATCAGCTAAGGCAGCTATGCGCCCGTCTACAACTCGGATCTCGTCCAAAACCTCATCAACAATCCTTAGGGCTACTATGCGTGGGCCCATCTCCTCAGCCTTCTTAGTGGCTTCGTTGAGATCTGCTTCTAGAATCTTGAGACTTTTCTCTGTCTCAACTAATTCTTTAGAGATCTCATCGCTTCGGTATTTCAGAATCGCTAGGTCTATTTTTTCCTCTAGGACCCGATTGTTCAGGTCTTCTAGTCTGAAATCCAAGTTCTTGGTTCTTTCTTTTATATCAGCTAATTGGGCATCAAGAATACATATTCTCTCATTAGAGTTTTTAGCCAACTCCTCTAGTTTCTCGATTTTGTAGAAAAGCGTCTCGGGCCATCTACTCAACTCCTTCAACATGCCTCTTATCTCTGACACCTGAACTGGGGAAGGATGTGGATTCAACCCTTCAAATGCGCTCTCCAGCGAATAGACTGCATCCACGATCTGTTTCATGTCTTTTTGGCTGTGCTCAGCCCATTCTCGAAGCTCTTTTTTGGTCTCTTCGCTGTTCAGGATGTTGAACTCGTGTCGAGCCTTCTCTCTTTCAAAGGAAAGCCTTTCCTCAAAGAGACCTTGCCACATATTCTTCGCGTCTCTTGATTCGTCTAAGAGCTGTTGTACCTCTTGCTCTGAGAGTTTGATATTTCCTTCAATTTTCCCAAGGATGTCCCTTCTGTCGCTCAACCTCTTCTTGAGATCTGAGATCGCTTCTTCTCTTTTTGAGATTTCAGCCCAAGCAAGCTCGCGTTCCAAGAAACGTCTTTTCAAAGTAAGTTGCTTCTTTTGTTGGTAACGGTCATACTGTTCACGCCAGAAGTTAAGTGTTTGTTCAGCTGACTCAAGCATCTTTCCCAGAGACTCTTCTTGACTTAAGAGGCGACTCAGCTTCTTCTGGGCTTCCAATACATTCCTCCTGTAAGGCTCAAGCCCGGCTGCTGCCTCCACAAGTTTCAGTTTTTCCTGAGGAGAGAGTACAATGAACTGTTCAGCCATGTCTTGATGCATTATAATAAGCATGTTGTCCGGGTCGACGC
>CAYURV010000181.1:0-2769 GCA_964447115.1 uncultured Candidatus Bathyarchaeia archaeon | reverse complement strand
GGGGTCTCTTCGCTTTGAGGCGATTCCGCTTCGCCGTATACAGCGCATGAAGAAGCGTAAATGAACTTTTTTACGTTTGAGTTGAGGCATGCTTTTAGGAGGTTCAATGTTCCTACCACATTGACGTCATTGGCGTACGCTGGATCCTCAATCGATCTAGTGATGCTTACGACGGCGGCTTCATGGAAGATCGCGTCCGCATCTTTAACGATCGCTTCGACCCTCGCAGAGTCTCGGATGTCAGCCTCCATGAATTTGAAATTCTCGTTGTCTAGGTGTCGAGATATGTTCTCGAGTCTTCCTTGGGATAGATCGTCAATAAGAACTACCTCGTAGCCTTCGCTCAGAATTCTATCGACTATATGGCTGCCTATGAATCCGGCTCCGCCGGTAACGATGATCTTTGAGTAGCTCCTTGGCATAACACCGCCTTCATATTCCAAGGTATCGGGCTGCGTGAGGTCACCACTCTTTCTCTGCCCTTGGCTATGCTTCTTCCAGCAACTTGAGAAACTCTTCTCTCGTTAGTTTCGCGTCCTTTATTATCTTTGATAGTAATCCTCTGCCAATCTGCTCTCCGGGGTGAACTGGAACCACGGTTACCCTTCCATCTGGGTGTTTCAGAATGAGGTGGCTACCTTTTTGCCTTACAGTTTCGAACCCTATCTTGTTCAGGATCTTGACGATCTTCTTAGCTGGTAAAGGTCTTAAGCTCACTTGACGGGGACCTCTATGAATTGGACTCCCACGAGCTCAATCTTACCCTCAGCTTTAATGCCTTCAGTCTCCAAGTATAGCTCCGCTGCTTCCTTAATCCTGCTTGCCAACTCATCAAGTGTCTTGGCTTGAGTGTGACAGCCTGGCAACTCTGGGACTGAGGCGATGTAATATCCATCCTCATCCCTCTCAACCACTACAGCGAACCTCAACAATACTCCCTCTCTTACGAAGAGTGGCATCTAGTATTAAAAGTTCGCCAAGGATAGAGCCGATTTGCGTTGGTTACAAAGTCCTCGATTTGCTTGCTATGGAAGTCTTGGGGAGAAGAGTTGATGTTTTAACTTACAATTCTTTGCATCCTCTGCCCAGAGATAGAATTTTGCAAGAGCAAAAAGTGATTTTATGAAAAAGGAACCGAAAATCTTCGTTGGGCTATCTTGGAGAGTATAGCAAGAATAGAGGAATATACACGAGAAATAACAAAGGATGAATTCTTAAGCTCAAGCAAAATCCAAGACGCAGTGATCAGAAGAATCGAGGTCATTGGAGAAGCCGTCAAATCCAGATGAAATGAAGCAGAAATATTCACACGTTCCATGGAGAGAAATAGCTGGAATGAGAGACATCCTTATCCATGGATACTTTGGTGTTGATTTAGAGCTAACTTGAAAAGTTGTCAAAGAAGACGTCGTTGACTTAAAGAAGAGAATACTAAGAATAAGAGAAGATTTGGAGAGAAAATAGAAGACGCTCATCACTCTGTAATCAGGCAACAACCTAATTATAATGAAGCTTTGGCGAACGCTAGAGCTTCAACCGAAGGGAGATGGCATATCTATCCAGACCTAGCGGCCTTTCGCTTCTTTCTTCAGCTCGACTGTTGCTGTTCTTCTTTTCGCGTATGCCTGTCCAAGGTCTGAGTGTTGTATGCGGTCTACATCTGGCTCGAGATGTATTCCCAAGTCTTTTACTGATGTTCCATGGAGAAATGCTGACATGGCTGAACCTTTCATTGGAATGGTAGCTATGCGGTTGCCTCTCTCTTGGCTAGGGCTTGAACCATTAGAGGCACATTTTTGCTCACGTTGAGAACTTCTAGGAAGACGGGTTCACCTTCCTGACTTAGATGGATGACTATGTCTCCCATTTCTTCGGCGTGAGAAAGCTTGCCAGATTCCGAGACTACTATCGTAAGCGCATCTGATTCTGCATCATATTTCATCCTATACATTGAATCTCGCCCTCTTCACAGGATAGAAAGTTATTTTATTTTTATTATTTTTTTTATTTTATCGCCTAGATTGTATAGTGGGCATTTTCCTCTGATCTCTTTGACAGTCGCTACGACCCGGCATTCTTCTTTAGCGGCTGAAGCTGGGAGATTCCTGCTTCTCAAAGGTTCATCTCTCCTTGCTTGACAATCGCCGCTGTTTTGATTCCTTGAGCAATCTTGAACATGCTCTGTAAACTTCATTCGCTTCCGTTAAGGCTTTCGCAGCATGCTCCCTTGTGAACAACTCCGTCGAGGGAACGAATCTAAGTTCATCTCCATACATAGCCGGCTCCCTCATCTCCGCCAAGGCTCTGCTGACCTTCGCGAAGTTCTCCACTCTAAACCAGTTTGGAAACCTCTTCTTGGCCAGCAGTAAGACGCGGCTCACATCGTGTTTCTTCGGATATTCGACGCCCACGAGACGCAAGGCAGCCTTCAAGCTCAGTTCGACGCATTCTTGAGAGCTCCTTACAGCATACGCGTAGCCCTTCGACTTGATGCCCATCGCAGCCGCCTTCAACCTCAAGTCTGCCTGCTGTAGCATTGAGGAAGCCATATGCGTGGTCTTCATATGGCGACCACCTCACCGAACTTCATAGTTGGCTTTAGGTCCCAGTACCAATCTTGAGGAGACAGGAAGATCCTTCTCGCTCCAAGCCTCTCCAAGTTAGCTTTGAACCGGTCAGCTGCAATGCGGAAGAAGCCGTCATCCATTAGCTCGATTCCATCCTCAACTATATCTAAGAGTATCGGAGGAGAAGCCTTGACCTCCTCAG
>CAYURV010000180.1:0-2776 GCA_964447115.1 uncultured Candidatus Bathyarchaeia archaeon | reverse complement strand
AGCCTTCATGCATCTCAAACAACGAGAAGGAACCTGTCAAGCCAATCTTCTATGTTGAAAAAGCGGACCCTTTGAGGTTGAGGTGCCACTACTGTAACAACATAATGGAAAAGGAAGACGTACTTCAACAGTTCTAATCAACCGTAGGTAATTGTCTTCTAGAAGGCCTAACCAACATGGTCAACTTGAGAACAGTTATTTTCTTGACTGGACGCCCAGGAGTCGGGAAGACAAGTGTCTTGCTTAAGGCCGTGGAGGAGCTGAGAAAGAAGGGATTCGACATCGGCGGTATGATAAGCCGGGAAGTGCGGGAGGGTGGTTCAAGAGTCGGCTTTAGACTCGTCGATCTTCATACAGGGAAAGAAGGTTGGCTGGCTCGCGTAGAGCTACAGACAGGTCCAAAGATCGGCAAATACAGAGTCTGTCTGGAGGACTTGGAATCTATCGGGGTCAAAGCTATCCGTAACGCAACTAAGAAGGCCAACGTAACTGTCATCGATGAAGTCGGACCGATGGAACTCTTTTCGCAGGCCTTCAGAGAAGCAGTGACCGAGGCCCTTAACAGCTCGGAAACGGTTCTGGGAACAATCCATTATCGGGCCGAAGATCCCTTCGTCGTTGCGATTAAGAAAAGAAAAGATGTGAAGATTGTCGAGGTGACAGAGGCAAATCGAGACCAACTTGCTGAACTCATAGTTCGACAGATTCGCGAATACCAGGACAACAGGCAAAGTGAAGGTTGAGGAAAGGTTATTCTATTCCCTGCTTGTTTATTTTTTCTAGGCTTCAGATATGCTGATAGGTGGAGTCGACGACGCGGGGCGAGGTGCAGTTCTAGGGCCCTTAGTGATAGCCGGGGTCCTCGTCGATCAGAAAAACCTAGACAATCTCATAGGCTTAGGTGTAAAAGATTCGAAACTTCTTTCCCCGAGAAGAAGAAGATGTCTCGCCACGGAAATCCTTAAGATCGTCAAGAGCCATCACATAGTGAGACTGTCGCCAGCCGAGATTGATCAGGTTGTTGAATCCGGCGGGAAACTTCACCGTCTAAACAGGCTTGAAGCTCACGCCATGGCTGAGGTTATCCGAAGCCTTAAACCCGACGTCGTTTATGTTGACGCTTCGGATGTTCTGCCTGACAGGTTCAGGCAACATATAGCTGAAGAAGTCCCATTCAGGACCCAGATCATCTCTGAACATAGGGCTGACAAGACCTACCCCATAGTCTCGGCAGCGTCAATCATCGCCAAGGTTGAGCGTGATGAGGCAGTTGCTGAACTCAGAAAGAGATACGGCGACCTAGGGTCAGGTTACATAGCGGATCCAAAGACCGTCAGCTTCTTAGAGAAATGGATGAAAGAATACGGGTCCTATCCTGAATTCGTTCGAAAGTCTTGGAAACCAGCCAAGAAGATAAAGTCAGACCGAGCCACGCTTCAGACAAGGCTTCTCTAAAATAACGCAGTGAGATCCTTCCTGTTGCCTATCCTGTCAAGTTCATCGTAGCTAAGAAAGGCAACATCCTCAGGCGTTGAGGTCTTCTGTTCCCCCACGAGTAATGGTTTAGCCTCAATTATTCTGCTTAGACTCACAATCTCTTCTATCCGGTCGCCGACCGATCGTTCCCTTTTACTGAAGACGCCCCCAAGTATCTTGAGCTGAACATCAGGGCAGTCTGCAGTGAAATCGAAGGGAGCCCTCGAAACAGGAGACACGTCAAAGCCACAGTTGACCAACTTGCCCAAGATTGACCTAAGGAACCTGTTTTTGATCTTCATGAAGCTACTTAAAGATAGGGTTCGAATGGTTGCGCTTCTTGAGGGTGGTTCAAATATGTCTATTGTCTTTACGATGGGTACTCCCAATATTTTCTCAAGGTGATAGGCTGCAGTGACAGAGGCTCGAGCCATGTTTCTCTCATATCCGTAAAGGCTTCTCCTTGAGACCCCTATCATCTCAGCTAACTTCCCGATTGATAAGCCGACCTCGTGTCTTCGTTCTATAATTTTACCTCCGTCTATCTTTACGCTGTAGCCTCCGGGAGCTGCCTTTACCAAAGGAAGAGCGCCTCGAAGAACAATATCTTCAAGCGTTTTTGATGTAATGACATAGACGCCATACCTAGAGTATACAGTGTCATCCCTGAGCATCTCTTCATCCTTCATGTCGGAGATGAAAAGAGAGGCACATGAAAAACATCTCGACACCCTCTTAATCTCGGTCGCGTCGCTCCTAGAAACATCCCGGATGTCAAGAAAAACCTTGATGAAGACTAGGCGTTCGTCCCTTCTAGTGGCAAAATCGAAGCAGCTATTCCTAGCGGTGCATTTTCGGGAGATTTGGAAGCCAGCTTGATGAAGCGCTACTTCAGCAGTCTGAAGTGCCTCGGCGCGCTTCACTGTGTCCACCTCGATGGTAAGAGAAAGCGCCTCATATAAACACATATGATGTGAAACAGTTGGGATGATTCATGATTTCTATGGCAACGACCTAGAGTAACTTCAGGAACTCTCTCATATTAGGTCTGACCCATACCATAGTGAGCTTGGTCGACCGAATTGGTAGCGTGGGAGAATGCCGTCAGCATCGGCTAACACCCGTTTGTACATTTTTTGGCACGTCTCAGGATTCTCTTCTGTAATATTGGTGTGCTGGTCAGGGTCTTCTTGAACGTTGTAAAGTCTGGCGTCGTCACCGGCGAGGTTTGCGATGTAGGCATACTCTTCATCACGACACCAAACGTAGTCGCCAAAGACCGACGTAATGTACTTTCTCC
>CAYURV010000179.1:0-2792 GCA_964447115.1 uncultured Candidatus Bathyarchaeia archaeon | reverse complement strand
GTCGGGAAACAGCCCCGAAAGCGTTGGCGCCGTCATCTTAGCCAACAGGTTCTGCAAGAAGATCAATCACATAATTGTCACGTGTAACAAGGATGGCAGGCTTGCCAACGTAGAAAGCAAGGGCGACAACGTGCTTCTCCTTTTGCTTTCTGAGGAGGCTGAGGATAAGGGTCTCGCCATGACAGTCTCGTTCACGACTATGCTCATGGCCTCCCAATTTCTAGCCTATATCCTCAACAGAGAAGAGTACGAGCAGACCATAAAAAATATTTCCAAAGCAACTGAAAAACTGTTCAGAGAGTACTCCAGCTTAATCGAGGAAGTCTCAAGGCTGAGTTTCGAAAGGGCCTTTTTCCTAGGAAATGGCGCCCTACACGGTTGCGCCGTCGAGTCTCATCTGAAACTTCAGGAGCTGACCGCAGGGCGTGTGATATGCAAAGCTGATACCTTCCTCGGCGTCAGGCATGGACCAGAAGCGGCAATAGACAATAAGACTGTAGTAATATACTTCGTGTCTACTGACCCTTTTGTTCGCCGCTACGAGCTCGACCTTATGAAAAATTTGCATGTTAAGGAGCTTGCCTATAAGAAGATCGCAGTCTGCAATAAATCCGACGCTGAGATGCAGAGATACGTTGACTATGCCATAGAATTCGACCAAGATGACGAGTTCAAGATTCCAGACTTATGTAGGCCAATTATGGATGTTACAGTCGCGCAGTTGTTGGGGCTTTTCAAGGCGCTTGATCTAGGCTTGAAACCCGACAACCCGAGTGAAAGAGGCATAATAACCCGCGTCGTAAGAGGTGTCAAAGTGTACGATTATAGCGAGTTTAAGGACCATGAGAAATTTGAGGTCCTAGCTGAATAGAAAAGTTTCACTCCGCCGACCCGGAGAGAGCAAAGGAGAGTCAGGTGGAAGGATGAAAAAAGAAACTGAGGAAGCGGTTTCTAGAGGACCAGAAGTGAGGGTGCTCCTTTATGGTGTAGGCGCCATGGGAAGCAGCATAGCAAGACTGTTACTCAAGAAGAAAGGCGTAAAGATAGTTGGTGCTATCGATACTGCTCCAGAAAAGGCTGGTCGAGATCTCAGCGAGGTGATAGGGGCTAGAAAATCCTTGGGGATCTTGGTGTCTAATGATCCGGACATTTTGCTGTCAGAAGTTGAGGCTGATATCGCTGTTCACGCAACATCATCTTTTCTTGAAGATGTTTACCCGCAACTGGTGAAACTGATCCAACATGGCGTGGATGTGGTCTCGACATGCGAGGAACTTTCTTACCCCTACATTTCGGACATGGATCTAACGTTGAAGATCGACAAGCTAGCCAAAGAAAATGGTGTCACAGTCCTAGGAACTGGAATAAACCCGGGCTTCGTCATGGACACACTGGTGATCACTCTAACAGCAGTCTGCCAGGAAGTCAGACACATCAAGGTTGAGAGGGTTATGGACGCAGCCAAAAGGAGGACGCCGTTCCAAAAGAAAATCGGGGTGGGACTCACACCTGAGGAGTTCAAAGAAAAGATGGAGAAGAACCTCATAACTGGCCATGTCGGTCTTCAGCAGTCTATTGCCATGATAGGTAACGCCCTAGGCTGGCACCTTCAAAAGATAAGTGTGGGTCCAGTGGAACCAATTGTAGCAGAAGGTTTTGTGGAAAGTGACGGCATAAAAATAGAACCTGGAAACGTGAGAGGTTTAAGGCAGACGGCCCATGGCATAACGGATCGGAAGACCAGCATAACATTGGTCTTTGAGGCTTATGTCGGCGCACAAGAGGAGTACGACTCAATAACTATTGAGGGAACACCAAGCATCCATGAGAAGATTACGCCTTGCGTTCACGGAGACTTAGGCACCGCAGCCGTAATTGTGAATTCGATCCCTAAAGTGATCAACGCGGCACCAGGGCTAAAAACAATGAAGGATCTGCCAATTCCTTCAGCAACGCTTGAAGATATGAGGCTATATCTAGAATAGTAACATTCCTCAAGCAATTCAGCAACTATCAATTATTCCTGTAAGGCCTTCCCCTAGATTGGTGGAGGCATTAATCTCCTCTCTCGTATAGGGATGTTTATCCATTTTGTGAACTCTTCGTTGGGCGGCTCAGTTTCGAAGAGAGCTTTCCTCTTCGACTCTAGAAGGCAATCTTCCTCGCCCAGGTATTCCGCTGCTGTCATTACCTCGTGGCCTTCGGTTGCCGCAATATCGAAGATAGGTTGCGCGGTCTCCCTCCATCTCTCGTCTCGGAGAATGTGGTGATCTAGGATGGTTGTCGGAACTTGCTTCACTATGTCTTCAAGATTCCTGATCGATAGATCAGTTTTCTCGCGGCTCTCGCTGAATTCGGCTAGGTACAGCGGTGGACCACCTATAACCGCCAGTTGAAGTTTCTCAGCCAGAATCATCTCCAAGGTCTTCTTGCTAATCGGACCTTGCACATCCGGAGCGAAGAGCACCTTTTCATCGTCTCGTTCAATGATAGCCATCAAAACCCAGCCTAATTCAGAGCCTTCACGGCCGTGGAATACTGGAACAGTAAACCTTATGGATGTGTCTCCAAAAATGAAAGTCCGTCCATCCGCAAATTCGAGCCTGCTCGCCTTTTTCCCACCCGTCTTGGCAAACATCCACCCCCGATGCCTCTGGCTTGGATTTACCTTGGACCTGTAACTTTTTGTGAAGACGATCTTCCCCCCGTAGATTCTATCCGCAATCTCGGCTGAGCACCAGTGCGAAGCCCAGTCAGTGTATGAAGGCGTGTGATGATCAAAGTGGTAATGG
>CAYURV010000178.1:0-2802 GCA_964447115.1 uncultured Candidatus Bathyarchaeia archaeon | reverse complement strand
CGAAAGTGCTGAAGACATGGTCTGGACACTTCGCAAGGTGAAGGACGAGAATGAGTTAGCTTGTATGAAAAGAGCGGCTGAGTTGACCAGCTTTGGGATGAAGGAAGCTTCTGAGACGGTAAGGGCTGGGTTGACCGAACGTGAGGTTGCTGCTGAGATCGAGTATGTGATGAGAAAGTCGGGCTCAGACGGAGTTGCCTTCGACACGCTCCTAAGCTCAGGTCCGAATTCAGCTTTTCCCCACGGCGGCTGCGGAGACCGGATAATCAAAGAAGGTGACCTCGTCGTGGTCGACATAGGCGCTAAGTTCCAAGGCTACTGCAACGACCTAACAAGAACTTTTATTGTCGGCAAGCCCTCACTAAAACAGTCTAGAATCTATGAAGCCGTGGCTAAGGCCCAGAATACGGCTTTGAAGAAGATTAGGGCTGGGTGTGAGGCGAAAGAGGTCGACCGGGTCGCAAGAGAACAAATTGAAAAGGCGGGTTACGGGGAATACTTTGTACACGGTCTAGGGCACGGTGTCGGGCTTGACATACATGAGCCACCGACTCTCGGACCTGCAAGCAAAGATATCCTCGCATCTGGGAATGTTGTGACGGTTGAGCCAGGGATATACCTTCCGGGGTTCGGCGGCGTTCGAATCGAAGACACGGTATTAGTGCTTGATGAAGAGGCAAAAAAACTGATAGAAGCTCCGATCTTCTCTAGCGTGTGAGACTTAGCGAGAAGGCTCTGCCTAACCTTCTCGGCGCCCTCGTAATTTCTCAGCGCCACCCTTTTCCCGCAAATCAACGACCACAATTCTGCCCTTGGGTTCTAGTTCCTGTGCGATGATACATGAGAACTTGGAGATTTTTGTGCCTTTGAGCACCCAACAGTCAGGGGTCAGTCCGGCCTTTATGCAGCACTGGCATAGAAACTCTTCCGAATCCCATCCCCATTCAACTGGCACTTGAGGGAGTAGAAGCCCCCTTTGAAACCCACTCTCCACAATCAAGCCGTCTTCACCAACCTTTACCTCAGATGGATACTCCTCGGGCGATGTTACTTTGATTAACTGTGGCGGAGTGAGAACGCTCACCTCGAAGACGACGTGATTAAGCTCACGGGCAGTCATGGGTGGAAACCGTGGGTCCCTAGTCGCCGAATCAACGGCTGCTTCGATGACCGCCTTGACAAGCGGATAAGTGGGATATGGAAAGCCAATACATCCTCTCAAGTGTTTCGTTTTGCCTTCAAGACTGTTTATGGTGACGAAGACCCCTCTTGGTTCCTGCAGACTGGAAGGGGCTTCCTTTGGGGGGTTGATGATCCGCCCGTCTTTCAGGTTTTCTTCTACGGCTTTCCTTGCTAGCTTTACCAGAAAAGTTCCATCTTCATTTGTAAGTTTGAATGACATCTTGGTAGTCTCCGATCCTGGCTTACTTTTTTTTACAGCCAAGTTGTCCTATTGCTCCTACTTAGGTAGAAGAGATGTGTTCTTCGGTTCATATATTTTCTGGAAAGGCAATGCATCTTCCTTTGAAGCGCACTCTCAGACGAGAAAGGGACTTATCGGCAAGAACGTTAAGGATTCATAGCTATGGTTTTTGGCTAGAACTTCATGGAGTCTTCTTCGATTCCGTCTCTTGTAATGACGAGGAAGTCTATGCCGTCTCCGCTCATGGCGTCGCGGCTTATGGCTGACTTGATAGCCGTCGTGACAAGTTCTTTTCCTTCTTTGACGGTCATGCCGTCTTTGTACCTTTCCTCCAAGACGCCGATAGCTATTTCAGCACCAGATCCAACGGCAGTGTACTTGTCTGGTATATTTGAGCCTAGGACATCAAGCACGAATAGTGCGGACCCCTCCTCATCTATTCCGGCGACGACTGTCTGGGTTATCAGGGGGAAGAGTCTCCGGGAAAAGAGAAGGTTCGACATCATCTTGGCGGCTGACTTCACAGATATGGATCGTCCAACATCAAGTTTGAATAGGTTTGCATACGCTTCTACCTCGCGGACGAGTATCTGCATGTCGGAGACTAGACCAGCGCAAGCGGCGCCTATGCTTTCAGTAATTCTGAAGACCTTCTTTCCTACGCGGCTGACAACAAACGTCCCATAAGAGACTCTCTTCTCTGAAGCCAGAATCACCCCGTCAGAGCAGACGACGCCAACCGTTGTGGCGCCTGGAACATAGAGATAAGGACCTTGCTCTTCGTTCAACCTCCACGCCTCTCTTGTTGTCAAATGCTTTCTACCGTTCTAATTAACCAAACCTCGTGTTATTAAAACTTTATTCTTACTCTGGCCAGGTTCCAGTAGGCCCCAGTCAATCCGAGTCAACACAACTGAATAGGCTGCGTCATGGTACACTTGCACATTGGGGCTTCTGATGCTGACGTAGGCTCTTATCATAAATTGAGCTTAGAGAACAGTGAAACAACGGCAACAGACATACAGAGGACCATGAGACCCAGGATCGGAAACTTGCCTTTCATACGGTTAGAAAGCTAAATGGGGCGAAATTTAAGGTATTTTACTAAAAAGAAAGAGACGTTCCGATAACTTCAACTGATGAGATAGTTTTGTTATACATGCTATCCAGTAGCTGGTGCGCTACATTCCGTTGACAATCTAAACCTTTCTCTCTCATATCCCCTATTCCCTGTCTCCCCTATTCTCCTATTACTTCTCACTATTTTTAAGGATGAGAATTGCGTCATGTTCTTCCATCTTAAAAATCGATCTTAGGAATGGTTGCAAGTCCAATCTGTTCTCTGCGGTCGCTGACGCGACTTGCATTATACCATAGGT
>CAYURV010000177.1:0-2815 GCA_964447115.1 uncultured Candidatus Bathyarchaeia archaeon | reverse complement strand
CCATTGCTGACGAAGCTTGGAAGAGAGTTGTCTAACAGGGCGAAGGTGAAGATGAAGTTCACCGAGACAACGGACCCGAAGGAGGCTCTAGAGGGGGCTACCTTTGTCATGCCCAGCTACAGAATCGGCGGCGAAAAACACATGAAATACGATTTCGAGATTCCGACCAAGCATGGTATATGCGGTGACGAGACCGCGGGGCCAGGTGGCACGTTCATGGCGCAGTGTACAATCCCGGCTACGCTGGAATATTGCAGACTTATGGAGGGCCTTTGTTCCGACGCCTGGGTCATAAGCTACGTGAACCCCACAAATTTCGTAGCCGACGCGGTCAGGAGGGAGACCAAGACGAAGTTCATCGCGTTATGCGATTGTTTCGCGGGGTTTTCAATGGCTTATCTACCGTACCTGCTCAACATGCCCCCGTTCGAAAGGCGATATTGCGACAACTCGGACATAAAACCGAGGGCAATAGGCATCAACCACTGCACATGGCTCGTAGACCTTCTAGTAAATGGGGAAGACGGCTATCCGCTGCTTAGGCGCAAAATCGAGGAGAAGATTGGTAAGGTTCCCCGCAGGCCCGAGGTTGACTTCTCTCTGCGTGTCCTAGAAGCATATGGATACGTGAACGTCTGCCCGTCCCACTGCCGAATGTACTGGGAGCACAACACACTCTTAGAGGAAAGGAAGGCTCTGCTTATGGATGAGAAGAAACGCGCATCAGTACTAGGCTGGACAGAGTCTGCTTGGGAGTTCGTTAGGGAGATGGTTGCCGGGGCCGAGTACAACCCTCACAGGCCCGAGTACTGTTTCTCGCTTCACCATTCGAGGCATGTTGTAGGCATCATGGTCAGCATCATCGCCAACGAAGGCCGCGAATGGGGAGGAGTCAACTTCCCAAACAGAGGTGCCATAAACAACCTGCCATACGATGCCATAGTTGAAGGACAATGCATCGTCGATGGAAGAGGGCTTACCCCGGTTAACTGTGGAGACCTTCCGAAGCCGCTCGTGGGACTCGCCTTACATCTATTGAACTGGCAAGAACTCACGGTGGATGCTGCCCTTAGCGGTGACAAGGACCTTCTCTACCAAGCCATTCTTGCGTGTCCTTACGTGCACGATATGAAAGCTGCCAAAAAGATAATGGAAGAGCTTCTGGTTGCCCACGCCGAATTCATGCCGCAATTCAAGTAAGACCAACATAGACTAACGAAGCATGAACCAAGGAACTATCTCTGTAGGGTCCGAAGAACCGTTTAGAAGCGTATAACTATTCTGTGTGAAACCCGTACGTTGACCACGTCTCGTTGAAGAGCATCAAGTAAGTGCTATTCTTCTGGTTGGTTGGTCACATGAGGACTAGTAGGGTCATACTGTTTCTATGGTTCATAATTCTTATTACAAGGAGATAGAAATGTTTCAGCGTAGACTTGCATATGAAACCTGACGCTGGTAGAGCAGCCTTAACCGTGTTCTTGACTGTTGCCTTGCTCCTCAATGCTTCAATAGCTACAGCTAACGGAAACGAGTTCCAAGTCGAGTTCACAGTTCTCACGGTATATAGAGATGGTTTGGTTGAAGTCACTCAGATAGTGGTTGTGAATGAGACCTACCCCTCGGTAACATTGCCGCTTCTGGCTACATCGGTTGAGAACATTATAGTTGTCGATGAGAACCGGACGGCTCTAGACTACGAGATGTATGGGTCAAACTTGACTGTGTATAGTCTGGGAGCCAAGATCGTTGAGCTTGAGTACGACACAACTACGTTGACCCTGAAAGAGGCTGAATTGTGGACCCTGGTTGTTGACACTCCTTACAACCTTTCAGTCTTTCTGCCAGAAGGATCAATCATAATGTATCTAAGCGACGTTCCGACTTCAATAGACACTGAAGACAACAAGATAAAATTCTCTTTATTCCCTGGTAGTTGGGAGATCAGTTACGAGCTACCCATACTTTCGCCTGCGGATTTCAGAGTCAGCGAGCTGAAGATAACTCCAGCAGAGGTGAAGGTGGGAGAAGAAGTAACCGTCTCAGCTACAGTAACCAACATAGGAGGCGAAACTGGCTTCTACACCATTTCCCTTAAGATTAATGAGGTAACGGAAGGCAGCGAAACTGTGACGCTTGGAGGAGAAGAGTCAACCACAGTGGAATTCAGGGTTATCAGAGAAGACCCGGGAACTTATAGCGTTAGGCTAGACGGTTTAGTGGGTGAGTTCAAGATCAAGGAGAAGCCTTCGCAGCCTTTTCCATATGAGTACATTGCCATCGCATTAATCATGATGGCTGCGGCCGTTTTTGTTCCATTCGTTCTTCTGAGACGAAGGCGCCCTACTACTGAAAGATTAGTCAAGACTCACCCCTATCTGAGGCAGGAAGACAAGGATGTGATACAATTCCTAATGGAAAAAGGAGGCAAAGCCTTCGAGGCTGAGATAAGGGAGAGATTCCCAGACATGCCGAGGACAAGCCTTTGGCGATTGGTCAAAAGGCTGGAAAAGATGGAGATAGTCAAAGTTAGAAGGATCGGACTCGAAAATCAAGTAGAACTGAGAAAGTAGACTATAAAAGAATAAGAACGGAACTGGTTTTGCCAGTTCCTCTTTAGGGTTTGCTGCCTTTTCCTTTACCGTTGCCATTGCCGTTTCCATGGCCATTGCCATTGTTCCCTTGTCCATTTCCATTGCCTTGATGCTCGTACTGCACCTGTCTGGCTAAGGCGTGGTCAATCCCGCGAAGGGTCTCGCCGATTGCCTTAAGGTCTTCTATTGCTTTCCTTATCTCCTCGATCTTTTCTCTGGCG
>CAYURV010000176.1:0-2826 GCA_964447115.1 uncultured Candidatus Bathyarchaeia archaeon | reverse complement strand
TCCTTGGATATTTCCTTTCTCTTAAATCTATTTTCACGTAGTCCTAGGGACAACACTATGACTTAACAAGTGATCTCTCTAATTATACTACACTTACCCACTTCGTGTTTCACTCTTCTAGAAAACACAGTTCAGCAGAATGTAAAAGCCTTGTCCATCCAGGAGATCAAAACCTGTTAAAAGGCAAGCATGGCTTCAATAATATGTTTCTTATCCTTTAACTACGGATAGGCTCAAGAAGAAGTAAAGTATAGAATTGATGGTTATTTCCCGATGTATTTCTTGGTCATATCTTTGAGGAATTTCAGCCCTTCTGAGGCTATGGCGTCTGCGCTTGGCGCTACCTTACGCCAGATTGCGGTGGAAGCAACCAGCTTCTCCATCTCGGGTGTGAAGGACTCTATCACCAGCCATCTGTCGTATCCTATTTCCGAGAGGGCTCTGAAGACTCCGTCCCAGTCTACGTGGCCGGTGCCTGCTACACCTCTATCGTTTTCGCAACAATGTACGTGCCACAGCAATTTGCCTGTGTCCTTTATTGGCTGGTAGAAGTTCTTCTCCTCGATGTTCATGTGAAAGGTGTCTAAGTGAACCTTAATGTTCGGTTGGTTTACGGCTTTGGCGAGTTTCACAGCGTCAGTCGCCGTGTTCAAGAAGTATGTCTCAAACCTGTTCACTGGCTCCAGACCTAGGGATACACCGTAATCTCTGGCGTATAGACACACCTCCTTTAATGCCTCGACACTGTGCTTCCATTCCTCTTCAGTCCTGCTTTTGCCAGTGATTTTTCCCCAAGCAGTGTATACTACACCGTTTACAGCGTCGCCGCCCAGATCAGATGTAACCTCAACACAGCGCTTCAAGTATTCTACGCCACGCCTTCTAGTTGCATCATCTTTGCTCGTGATATCCTTGTCGAGAGGAATACCAACAGACCCGAGGGCTTGCATGCCTTGCTTCTTGAGTTCTTTCTTGGTTTTCTGCACGTTTACACATTCAAGTTCGATCAGGGGAATTTCGACGCCGTCGAATCCCACATCCTTCGCTTTACGTATCAGAGGCAGAGCCGACTCATCGAACCGTTCAGCCCAAAGGAAAAGGTGAACACCGAATTTTACCATGCTCGTATCTATTGCCCCTACCGTAGATTTAAGCTTTCGCCCAAGCCTATGTACTTCACTTTAGAGTAACAGCAACGACTGGTACTTTTCTTGGTCAAGCTTTCCATAGTATGCCTTGTATCTTTGACATATAAGGGATATTTTTCTACTCACCGCATGTTAGCGCGGTGCAGGTTATGCTTGAAAAAGTTCTTAGAAAATTGAGGTTGATCTCCTTGTATTCGTCGTAATCATGTCACTTGTTGTTTCGTCATCCATGATAGTAAATGCTACTATTGCCTTAAGGAATTATATGCAATATGGTTCCAATTCTCTTGCTTTTAGAGTAAGTGAACTTGCTGTGGCAGTCGCATAGTTGTCCTTGTCGACCAAAATTACCAAAGAAACATATAGACTTAAAAAAAGCACTACAAATTTTTCTTCCTTCGTAGGCTAGAAAATCTAGATGAAGAGCAGAAAAAAGGAGAAACAACTGAATTGATCAGGGATGTGGTGGCCTTTTACCGAGGTTATTACAAAAGAACCATAGCTATGCTGATGCTTGCCGCAGTCATAGGATCGTCAATTGTCGCAACTAGCACATACTTATTACTTTATGGCTACATGTCCTTTTGGGAGGCAGTTTTCCGTTGGGGAATTGACTCGCTTATGTTATTGTCCGTATGTGCTCTTTACGTCTACGTGCATAAAAGTTGGGGCAGGAAGCTGCTGAAGATCAAAGACGCCGAGAAAAAGTTTTCAAAGATCTTGGGTGGGCATGTTGAAGCCTAGAAGAACAGCCTATGAGATCATCTAGAAAATGCTCGACTACTGCAGGGAACCCCGAAGGCTAACTCACATAATGCAATCATGCAACCTTAACACACCCACAGCCAAGAGGTACTTAGACCTACTTGTTCAGAGAAATATGCTTATCTCAAATGATGAATGCTTCAAGACTACGAAAGATGGATTGCGATACTTGGAGCTAATAGAAGAGTTCTACCTAGCACTGTTCTGCTAACAACAATTCTCGTGGCGCCGGGGATTAGGTTTACATCTCGGTCTAAGTTCTCGGCGAATTTTATGAATGAGCATTGAGGAGATTCTTTCCGTCAGAAACTGTTGAGCGTTTTGAAGTATTGACGGACAAATAGAAGTTCAAATCTGATTTTACACACATCTTAGGTTTTCTTTTGGCGGTAGAGGTTCACAGCGTGGCTAATGATTTTTCGGGCTTCTTCAGCCTTCATCCACTTCTTGAATTTCACCCACTTTTTAGGTTCAAGCCTCTTATAGACTTCGTAGAATTCTTGAATTCCCAAGGCTTGTGATCAGGAGGTTCCCTTCCTTCGGTGCCAAGAATTCGCTCCCAGACGAGGCTACGAGTTTGGCTTATTGTCTCCATCGAATGGGTTTAACTATGTAGCATTCCGCGTCGTCAAGCTTGGCTCCTTGGGCTCTGTGCCTATGAGTTCGGGGGATGGGTATCCTCATAATTTCTATGCGTCTCGCGTAAGCTATTATGCGCTCTCCGAAGATACCGTCGCCCTCA
The DNA here is from genome assembly GCA_964447115.1 of uncultured Candidatus Bathyarchaeia archaeon. Taxonomy (GTDB): domain Archaea; phylum Thermoproteota; class Bathyarchaeia; order Bathyarchaeales; family DTEX01; genus CAYRBK01. The sequence goes on along the minus strand of CAYURV010000176.1, from coordinate 171 downwards.
CTGTAAAGGATTGTCATTTGGTTATCACTTCTGCCTTCTCCTCGATAACTTCAACTCTTCCTTCGCCTGTTAGTTGTTGTACAACTTGGAGCACAAGTCGATAGTCTATCCCTAGATCCTCTGCCATTTCATCTGGCCAAACAACTCCAGGATGCTTCTTTAGGTAGTCGA
>CAYURV010000175.1:0-2831 GCA_964447115.1 uncultured Candidatus Bathyarchaeia archaeon | reverse complement strand
TTTCCACATCGTTGACTTCTCTTCTTCCTGCGGTCTGAATCTAGTGCCCTTTGACACGATAAGTGACAGTGGGAAAGTATTCCTAGCTCTTATAATGCTTATTGGTGGATGTTCATTTTCAGTGGCCGGAGGAATCAGAATTCAGAGGCTATACGTCTTTGGGAAAATGCTATTCATACTACCCCGAACCTTCTTGACTGGCGAAAGCCCCAAGCTGAAGCTTGAGGAGGACGAACTTGATATACGCGAAATTGTCATCCACTTGATGACGGTCACTCTGTTCATTGCGGTCACATTTCTTGGAGCACTGATCTTGTGCAACTATGGCTACAGTTTCGCTGACGCCTTGGTTGAAAGTGCGTCAGCAATAACAACAACTGGAGATTCCCCTAAGGTATTGACACCTGACCTGCCAAGTCCACTAAGGTTGCTTTTGGGTCTTCTGATGCTCTTGGGAAGGATTGAGATAATGCCTGTTTTCATAACTTTCTCGAGAGAGATAGAGAAAAGGGTGAGCGAATGAGTTCTCTAGAATGCCGCTGACGAAGCAATGGATAAACTGGTTCATTGCATCTTCGTTGGGCTCCTTTTTGCTGGAGCAGAACGCTCTAGTGGTTTGCTGCGGAAGGTATGCGAAACATAATAAAGAGGAAGTTAAGAGTCTAGGATATCTAAGGTGGATGGTCTGACACGGGCGTAAAGGCTAATAGATGAGATGGAGTATGGGGACAGTCAGATGGATGTGCCGAAGCGTCTTCTTCCGTTCACTCTCCCATCGAAAGAGCGAGGAACTGCCTTAAGCAGTAGAATAGAGCTTGCCATAATGTTCTGTTTGGCGGAGATAAGTAGGGACAAGGGAAGAGGCTTAATCTCCAAAAGAGCTCCAGAGGAACTGCTGTTCGTCGCTGAGATTTGTTACCCCTTCTGGCTTGTTCCTTGGAGGAAAAGGACCATTCTGTTGGATGGTTTGAACATTAGGAGTCATACGATATCTGTCGATGTTTTGCCTGACACGGAGATGTTTGTTCGCGAGGTCGCCGGAACTACGGACAAGCTTGAAGCCTTCTCCGCCTTTCTATCCCACAATTTAGGTTACTTTGAGGGATTCTCAGGAAAGGGTCAGAAGGTCATTAAAGGACTTATAGGAGATGCCGCTTTTGTTAAGGATTTCCAGTCGCTTATCTCTCGAGCTAGGCAGATGCCTAAATCATCCGAGATGGTTGTTCTATCGCTGCTCATGGACAGAACTGCTGCCGAAGCCTCCCGTGCTGAACTTCTAAGCCTCAGAAATATCCTGAAAGGGGATATTCGGAATCTTCGCGTGATTGTCAAGACCCTTGCCAGAACAATGAAGAAGCATGTTAGAGGAATCAACAAAGAGACTAAAAGAATTCTCAGAACATCAGAAGTCGAGATTGCCAGTCTCAAGTGTGAAGCTGCAAGAAAGGTTGAGGAGCTCGGTAGAGAACACCACGAGAAGATCGCTAAGGTTTCCAAGGATGCAGATCGACGAGTCCAGGTTCTCAGCCAAGAGCGTGCAAGACTCGAAGTGGACAAGCAACGTTTGAGCAGCTATGAGGAAAAATGTGAAATCGAGCTGTCAGAAGCCCGAATTCGCAAGGATGAGGCTGCAGAAGGTCATTGGAGCCAGGAGTTGGAGAAATGCCGGCAAGAACTTGCAGAGGCTCACAGGAAAGCTGCCGAAATAGATGAAGTCGTCCAGAAGGCTGTTGCTACTCGTGACCTTGAAATCTCTAAGCTTAGATCCGAACATGACTCTAAAGTAGAGAGCATCGAATCTGACGTTAGAAAAGCCGAGGCTGTCCGAGGCACCAGAATCCAAATGAATCAACAGACATTGGTGTCCCTAGAGCAATCGACTTCAGCCATAGTCAGCCAGATAAAAAGATTGATAGAATCAAGAAGGCTTGCAGTGACCGAGCTTGACAATATGGGATACCCGGTGGCGAGAAGAGAGTACTCATTGGTATATCTTCCTTTCTTCATAGTCTGTTATAAGCGAGATCTGAAGAGAAGATATGTCGTCTTCCCACCCTCCATAGCGAACACTATGAGCGCCGTGGCAAAGATCAAGGGTGCTCTTAGGCCCTTCAATGTTAGGGGGGTTCTCCAAGAAATCTCCATGCCTATAACTGACCTTTTGAATGAGTTTGCCAATCTGATCGAGAAGAACCCCATTTTTGAAGACGAGGTAGCAGACTCGTGCACCAAGGCAAACGTTCTCAGGCAGAGTGAACTCCGCAGACGCATAGAGATAGGACTGAAAGAGCTAAGTGGCGAAGGATGGCTTTCGGAAGATGAGCTTAGGCTTCTTAGCAATCGTCTGTCAGAGATCGAGCATTAACCCTTTTGAGATTCGGCGTAAATCTCATTATGGCGAAGAGAAACGAAGGACTTGGGTTACTTCTATCTGTCCAGCCGAGGAGACGCCCTCCATGAAGCATAAGTGAAAGAAGCCTAAGCAATCCCAGATGTGTAAGACTCGCCGCAACGATACCAGTTGGCTGATCAGCGGAAAGACCTCACCCACCGTCCAAATGGTCTTTCAAGGATATCGTTCACTACGAAGGCTTTTAAGAGAATGTCGTTCATAATATAGTTTGGTGAGATATTTTGGTAAAATGCACAAGTTGCGGGGTTGAAGTAGAAGCTGGAGCTAGATTCTGTTCGAACTGCGGAGCTACTATCACAGGCAGCGAAGTCTCAGCAAAGCCTCTTAAGTATGAGATAAAATATAGTCCTTCCTATTCCCTTTTGGAAGTCCAGATACCAGCTGAGAGGTACATTACCGCTGAAGCTGGAGCTATGAC
>CAYURV010000174.1:0-2862 GCA_964447115.1 uncultured Candidatus Bathyarchaeia archaeon | reverse complement strand
GTTGTGGAGTATGGCCTCTCCAATTCGACGCTCAAGAGCCAGCCCATCTATCCCGCCGGAGCTCCTTCTGACCCTTCTGATTCTGACAGCGAAGCTCTCCACATCGCCTATAGATGAGGAAACAACAGTCCGCTTAACGTTTCTCAGGATTTCCTCCCAATCCGGCTTGCAGTTAAAAACCTCTACGCCACAGACTCTTGTCATTGAAGACCTAGACTTGACAGACTCAATGCAGCCCGCGTCTGCTTCGACTCTCAGAACCTGTGTCAACCGTCCTAGAACTCGGTATGCGAAGCCCTCAGCCTCAAGGATTGACTCAACCTCAGAAAAAGGAAGAGTGGGGTTCTCGCCTGAGACTAGAAAGAAGAGTTTGGCCACGTTAAGGTCCTCTTAGAACGGCCTCCAAGAATGGGTCCTCAAGCCTTGCCCTTGTGTTCCTCTAGGAGCTCTCTAGCCCTGTCCATCCTAATCTTCCGTTCCTTAACCATCTTTTCTGCTACCAGGTCTATGAGGTCTCCAGCCGCCCCGGCCATGATTGCTATGTTCCTAGCGTGAAGCGACATATGCCCTCTCTGGAGTCCCTCGTGGGCGAGAGCCCTCAACGCGGCCAAGTTTTGTGCCAAACCAACAGCTGCTAAGACCTCGCCCAGTTCCCTGGCTGACTTCACACCTAGAATCTTAAGCGCGATTCTGGCTATTGGATGGGTCCTCGTGGCTCCGCCTATTGTACCCAAGGCCACGGGCAGTTCAATGGAGCCGACAAGATTTCCATCTTCCTTCTTCTCCCAGACAGAAAGTGGCGAATAGTGGCCTGTCCTTGCTGCGTAGGCGTGGGCTCCTGCTTCAATCGCCCTATGGTCATTACATGTGGCGACCACGACGCCGATTACGCCGTTTAGTATGCCTTTGTTATGGGTCACAGCCCTATATGGGTCCGCAGTTGCGAAGGCGTATGCTTCGAGGATGCCTTCTACGACTTCTTCTCCGCCTACGGCCTCTTTGTCGATGACTGTCCACGCCCTTGCCAACCTTTCAGTCGCAAGGTTCGAGATGATCCTCAAGAAGACTCTGCCCTTTGTTACCCTCTCAACAATTGGCGCAACGGCTTCAGCCATCGTGTTCACAGCGTTCGCGCCCATAGCGTCTCTGCAGTCAACCAAGAGTTCGGCGATGACCATTGGACCCCTCGATGTTTCGATAACTTTCGCTCTGAGGTCTTTCGCACCGCCTCCAGCAGAGACCAGCACAGGATCTTGCTCATCGGCCTTCTTTAGGATCTCCTCTTTGGCGTCAAAAATTGCCAGCCTGGCCTTGTTTGGATCTTTAACATTGACTGTCTGAATCTGGCCGATCATTATGGGTTCTGTGCTGCTGGTGAAGAAGCCACCTTTTCTTCTAGCCATCTTCGCCGCGTAGCTCGCAGCAGCGACGACTGACGGTTCCTCTATGGCCATTGGGATAAGATAGTCTCTACCGTTTATCAGAAAGTTGACGGCTATTCCTAAGGGCACGGGAAATGTGCCAACGACGTTCTCGATCATACGTTCAGCCAGGTCTAGGTTCAAGGAGCCTGGAGCCCGCAACAATTCAACTTCTTCGTCAGTCAAGCCTGCAAACTCTTTCACTAACTTTATCCTTTCATCTAGGCTCAGTTTGTAGAAGCCAGAAATCTGTGATGTCCTTTCCAAACCTTTGTCTCCTCAATCAACGGAAAGAGTTCTGCACTAATCTAGCGTCTCAAGGCATATGAACTTAACGAATAATCCGGGAAGCTTCGGATTCCAAGTTATTCGTGTGTTGTTTTTCTTTGCTTCGAAACTGAGTCAAAGTGAACTTAGCCCACTTCTATCTTCTGGCCTTGATTGTCCGATGTTAAACATCGAGGAAAAGGTTAAGCGGGGTTCAGTCCTTTGTTACTAGGGGTGGAATATGAGGGATGTTTTGCCCAAATTGCGGTAAAAAGATTGAAGAAGGTTCTAATTTCTGCGCGAATTGTGGGTTCAGGTTTGTATCAGAAGGCAAGATTTCGGCTCAAGAGATCGTGAGAGACATCGTGACACGACGAATAGAAGGCATAAAGAACCTGAATGCAAAGGCGATTGAGAGCCTTGTCTACAAGGAGAAGTATACCAAGTTCGACGATTGGCCGCCGTTCGAGCTTCAAGACTCAGAAGGGTTGAAAAATGAGGCTGGCGCGCTGAAGGTGCTCAAGGGATACGAATATGAGACAATAGGATGGAACATTGAGGTCTTCGGAGACTCAGCGATAGCCGCCTTTACAATCCGGTACCAAGGTATAATGCGGGATCTTAGCTTTAAAGTCCAATCCCGGGTGACCTCTTTCCTTGTAAAACACGAGGGAGAATGGAAGATTGTTCATGAGCATTGGTCACGCTTTCCCGTGGAAATGCGTGATAAAGAGAAAGGTGCCGGGTCTAGTAGTGCATGAGACCCTAAACGGTTCCCTTCTTCTCTTTCCCGCCCTGTTCGCTGCCCTTGGAATCCTTTCCCGATGTGGGTATGGATGGAGGAGTTGTTGCCATGGCCCAACCGATCCATGCGACTATCACGAGAAACAGGTATACAATCAGCATGACAGGGATGATCAAAGCCCAATCGCTCGCTGTTCTTCCTAAGAATTCGGCGTTTTTAGGTGCTAGAAAGATTGCCCAGAAATAAACCACCATCGTAGTGAAACTCAATATGAGAAGTATTCGCCCTTGGATTACGTCCCTCATTTCCGTTTCCCCTCTTAGAAAAGACTAGAAGAAAGTTAACTTAAAACTTTCGAGGAAAAAATGTGCGCAGATTTCTCGCCTAACCTTCGACGGGCACTTAAGGCTAAGAAACAGGTTACAATAA
>CAYURV010000173.1:0-2880 GCA_964447115.1 uncultured Candidatus Bathyarchaeia archaeon | reverse complement strand
CTGGAACAGCCAGGATGACCCAGGTAGCCGGCTATATCCAGATTGGTACAAGAGCCTATCTGAATAGACAGTTTAAAGTCATTTCATGGTTCATAGCCATCCTATCTGCAGGGGTATTCCTTCTATTTGGCTGGAAGGCGACTGTCACATGCGTCCTAGGGGCGCTCCTTTCACTTCTAGCAGCTTATTTTGGGATGAACATGGTTGTTAGAAGCAATGTTCGAACAGCGAACGCCGCGAGGGAATCGTCCTCTCGAGCATTTAGAATCGCCTTTTTAGGAGGCAGCATCATGGGGCTCTGCGTCACTGGACTAAGCCTGGTGGGATTAAGCCTCCTTTTCATCCCCATTGGGGAGCCTGAAGCCTTAGTTGGGTTCGGTTTCGGAGCCAGCCTCACAGCCCTATTCGCACAGATTGGAGGAGGCATTTACACCAAGGCGGCAGACATCGGAGCTGACCTTGTTGGCAAGGCGGAGATGAACTTTGCCGAGGATGATCCCCGAAACCCGGCAGTCATAGCCGACCTTGTCGGGGACAATGTTGGAGACTGTGCTGGAAGAGGCTCTGATCTCTTCCAGTCCTTCAGCGGCGACATCATCACCGGGATGATTCTTGGACTCGCGTTCACCGACAAGTATGGCTGGAACGCCATAGTTTTCCCGCTTCTTTTGCAGGCTGTTGGGATAATAGCGTCAATCGTTGGAATCTCCTTAGTCAATGAGCGAAAGGGATGGAGTCCTTCCGCATCGCTTAATCTCGGGCTTTATACGACAGCAGCACTATGCGGGGTTGGATCATACTTTCTTTCTATATGGCTCTTAGATGATGTGACCATTTTCTATTCCACCATGAGCGGCTTAACAGCAACCCTAATAGCTCTTGCATTAGCTCAATACTACACAGGAACGAAAGGAAAACCAGTAAGGAAGATTGCTGAAGCCTCTCAGCGTGGTGCCGCCATCAACATCATAACTGGCATGGCTTATGGTTTCCAAAGTCCCTTCGTTGCGATTGTCACAATCCTCGGAGCTGTTGCTTTCTCTTTCTTAATATCTGGCTTCTCGCTGTATGCGATGGTCGCGGCAAACATCGGCACAGATCTCTTGATTGCTTTTATCATGTCATCAGATGCCTTTGGACCAATAGTCGACAATGCTAATGGAATAAACAGGATGGCGGGAAATCACGAAGCAGGCAACACGCTTGAGCAGCTTGACGCGGTGGGAAACACTATGAAGGCGTCTACTAAGGCTTACGCGATGGCTTCCGGCACGATCACGGCGTTCGTCTTCTTCGCCACATTTTTCCAGATGACTGGAATAAGAGGTCTGAATGTTACACAATCTTTTGATTTGGTAGCCTTCTTTGTCGGTGTGGCGTTACCGTACCTCGTCTCATCCTTCACTCTCGGCTCAACTGCGAAAACGGCTTTACTGATGGTTGATGAAGTGAGAAGGCAGTTTAAAGAGAATCCCGGCTTACTCGAAGGGGTAGCTGACCCAGACTATGCTCGATGTGTCGACATTTCCACAAGAAACGCCCTCAAGGAGATGTTGATTCCCGGTCTCTTGGGCATAGCTCCTCCCGTCATTGTTGGTTTCACATTTGGAAAAGAAGTGTTGGGTGCTTTCCTGATTGGCGAAACAGCCTCTGCAGCCATACTGGCTCCCTTCTTCAGCAACGTCGGCGCAGCCTTCGACAACGCGAAAAAGATCATCGAAACAGAATTGTTTGGAGGAAAGAGTTCGGAGACCTATAAGGCAGCAGTTGTCGGTGACACTGTGGGAGACTCGCTTAAGGACGTTGCCGGTCCATCAACACTCATTTTCATGAAGCTAGTTGGCATGACAGCCCTGCTTATTGCTCCCATCCTTAGGTGAAAGCCAGAGCAAATATTCTGTGTCAAAAAGAGGTTATATTTCATTTGGGTCCGAGGCAACATTTTTCAAATCTGCAAAAATGATTTAAGAGTTAGCCGGGATATCTTCACCTCAGTCGAGAGAGAATAGGGGATGAAGTCAGATTGGACGTGAATGAGTTTGCGAGTCCAGGCAAGAGTTATAGGCCTTCTCCTTTTTGGTCTTGGAATGACGCCTTAGATGTTGGAGAGTTGCGCTGGCAGGTGAGGGAATTTGCCGAAAAGGGGTTCGGCGGCTATTTTATGCATTCAAGGGTAGGACTCGCTACACCCTACCTTTCTTCTGAATGGATGAAGTGTATACGTGCTTGTCTGAAGGAGGGCATAAAAGTGGGGACAGAGTCGTGGCTCTACGATGAAGATAAGTGGCCAAGTGGCTTTGCTGGAGGATTAGTCCCGGCCAAAAATGAGAGATACAGGACGCGATCAGTTCGAATGGAAGAATTGACGGCGAGACAGGTTTCAAAAGCCTTACGGGATCGATCTGTCCTTGGGGTTTTTGAAGTTCGCTTCTTGCTGCCCATAAGGTTGAGGGAATTTAGGCGCATACGGAAGCTTAGAGACATTAAAGGTAAGGGCAGTATCCTAGCCTTCAAAGTTGAGGTAGGCAGCCGGAGCAACTGGTATAATGGCGAGAGCTACGTTGACCTTCTTAACCCCGAAGTGACGAAGGAGTTTCTAAGAGTAACTGTGGACGCCTACGCCAAGAAGTTCAAGAAAGACTTTGGCGAGTTCATGCCCGGCATATTCACAGATGAACCCAACTATGTCGGACGCAACTTGATCCCCTGGACGGAAGAGATGGCTGACTATTTCCGTAAGGTCAACGGCTACGACATCCTAGACAAGTTGCCTCTCCTCTACTTTGAAGGCGAAGGCTTCCAGAAAGTACGTTACGACTTTTGGAAAACGGTTACCAAACGTTTCATCGAAGCCTTCAGCAGACCCTATGGTGAAAAGTG
>CAYURV010000172.1:0-2947 GCA_964447115.1 uncultured Candidatus Bathyarchaeia archaeon | reverse complement strand
ATGGTTATCCTTCCTTTCTCGTCCATCTCGTTAGTTTCTCCCACTTCCACCACCCACACCCACTAACCTCGTCAGACTATAAAAACATTCCTTCGAAAACTCTCCAAGTTGAGGCTGAGCTCGATATCCACCTAAACTCCAGACTTTCACGCACCGCCCAATTGTTCAAGCCCTAGAGTATAGATGCTAAAGCGTTACGCAGCTCTTCGTAAACCTTCCTTCCTTCTTCCGTTATTCTACAGAGTCCGTCCTCTGCTTCGCGGATTAAGTCTTTCTCCTTTAGGAAGTCAAGGTGCTTCAGAAAATCATCATAAGAAAGGGATGTAGCCTTCCGCCATATGTAGGTGCGGAGCTGCGGTCTAGTGTGATAGTAGAGAAACTCTAGGATTTCAAACCTGATCTGAACCGCGCCCTTCCGCATTCTAGGCATAGGAACGCCCCGCAGAGCCGCAAAGCCACGAACTAAGTAGATACAACTAGTTTAAAATACTTGCACAGAGGCAACGCGAAGAGGAAACGACTGGTCTTGCTGCATCAACGACGAAGACAAGGGCTCAGATGCTTGAAATCCATATTTTCTGGAACTCGTCTTCATAGATTCCGGCGACGTAGGTACTCTCTATCACGATCAGGTTTTCGTTGTTCTCGTTCTCGCCTCTGCTGGACCAGTTGAAACTGCCAGTTAACACGATCATCCCATCGACTATCATGACTTTGTTGTGCATGTCTCTGGAGTTCGTATCATTGCGAACCGGTATCCCAGCAGCCCTCAGCTTCTGATACTCACTGGCTTCGGTTATCTGCCCCACCTCGAAGACTAACTGCACCTCTACGCTTCTGTTGTGAGCTTCTACCAGAGCATCGCCTACCGAATCTAGGGTGAAGCTGTAAATGAGGACATGAATACTCACGTTTGCCCTGTCTATCCAGTAGAGGACTTGGTCTTCACAGCCGCCTTTTGGGCTGAAGTAGACGCCCAAAATCTCCATTTCCAATTCGTGCTCAAGCTCCGAAATCTCCCCCATTAGAACAGTGACCTGTGTATTCAACTCGGTTATCTCGGTTTCCAAGTCAGCTATTCTACGCTCGTACTGTGTCGGGTTTGCTAGACCGTAGCCAAGTCCCAACCCGGCTACAAGACTGACCAGCAAAGCTGAAACTAACATCAGATTCTTTACCATACTAATCCCTTTTTCCAATGTCTGAGCAAACATGATTTAAGCTTTACCCGTATTCTGAAAACGCCGGGCTGAAAGAACCAAGTTTAGCAAGGCATCTATCAAATATGCAGCCGCAATAATGACATTTCAAAATTAAACGTATTCTTTTGCTTTATCCAGTAGCTTGTCAGTTTCAATAAAACTTGATTCATAACCCTTTCTTCTGCTAAGAGCAACTGCCGAAAAAAGGAATGCCGCTGATGATATAACTATTGCTATTATCAAGGGTAAAACGTCTAATTCAGCAGACTCACCTTTTGGACCCTGAGGGCCAATATCACCAGTTTCACCCTTAGGCCCTTGAGGACCTTGAGCGCCTGTGGCGCCTGTATCACCCTTTTCTCCCTTGTCGCCCTTGTCTCCTTGAGGACCTTGAGCTCCAGTATCACCAGTGTCACCTTTCGGCCCTTGTGGTCCTATTGGACCCTGAGGTCCTGTATCACCTTTAGCACCTTGATCACCTTTATCTCCCTTAGGACCTTGAGATCCTGCTGGTCCTTGTGGTCCTGCTGGTCCTTGAGCACCAGTATCTCCTTTTGGACCTTGAGGACCAGTAGCGCCAGTATCGCCTTTGTCACCCTTAGGTCCTTGAGGACCTTCAGGTCCCTGTGGACCTTGGGGACCTCTTACATCCAATACAGTAAAGGGTGCAGAAGCTGACTTTCCGCCTACTATTACTGTTATATTGTAGGCGCCTGGAGTCTGTGTTTGAATGGTCATTATTACACAGAATGTTCCATCATGTGAAGTGCGAGAGTCCCCAAGCCAACCTGGGACATCTACTTCATTCCAGAAGATATGAATACCTTGGTTCTTAGGAAAGCCGTTTCCTGTGACAGTTATCACAGATATACCAGAGCTTGGGGTCAAGGTTATTGATGGTGATGGTTCTACGCAAGCTGCTGCAACACCTAGAAAGGCAAATGTCTGTAGCACTAGAATTGAGAAAGCTGCTAGCAATATGAGCTTTTGGTGGTTGGTCATTCTTATCTAAGAAGGTATGCTTCTAGCCGGAAAGATATGCTTTGTGAAAATCCTTTTCAGAAGGAACCTTCTTATGAATATTTACTTCATAAAACACATAGGAACGCAGGCAGGTGCTCCTCTTTTGTGTTGTGTATGTTTTTTATGCGGAGAAAGAGCCGGTTAGGAAAGAGAAAGATTAGACTTAAATACACACAAAATATCAAAAATAATTTCAGATAGAAGTTTGAGTAAAAATACGAAGCTCAAAGTTTCTTCCGTTCATCGCTCATTCTTTGAATCAATATAATCATACCTTCAATGCCTATCAGAACAATCACTAGATAGACATCGAAGCATATAGTATCGACAATTGTTGTCCAAAGATTATGTCTAAAGGCAATCTTCACCAAAATTAGACCAATTAAACCTATTGTTAGGATGTAGAGAAAAAACGGATAGTACAAGAAATCATAAGTCATCATCTCATGGTGTGTATGTCAAAGTAACCCAATCTCAGTAGCCCACCACTTTACAGCAATATCCTTCGACGCTAACCATAACAGCTTTAACTCTTTCTGTTATTTCTTTGTATAGCATTCTTGTATAATAGTTAGCTGATGCAAAGCTTGAATCTGCTTGATACCAAGATATTGTAGAATAAGGTAAAAAGACAGCGATGAACAATACGACTAAAAAACCTTAGATCATAGGATAAGAGTAACTTACGACTTATTTTTGTTTTCAATTAATGATTATTATAC
>CAYURV010000171.1:0-2949 GCA_964447115.1 uncultured Candidatus Bathyarchaeia archaeon | reverse complement strand
AGGTTGCTTAGCATTGGAACCGGCCTTATTTTCTCCTTGATGGTTACTCGGAACATCTCAACTGAGGAGTTTGGAGTCTATGGCAACCTAACCGATGTTCTCTCCTATTTCACATTGGCAGCCAGCATATTCCCCTTTTGGGAAGCAAGGTCTGTTGCTAGAAAACGCCCAAGTTCCTCGGTGACAGGGCTAACAGCAAATCTTTTCATCTCTTTGCCAATGTCGCTAATCTACTTGGCTGTTCTTCCAACGATCATGGGTGCCTTCCAAGTGGGTGCAAAGTACTTGATTGTATATGCTATCGCTACCATTCACATATTAGAACTTTATCTAATTGCGGCTTTCGAGGCTGCGTTACAGGCCAAGAAACCGCAAGCTTTAGGTTTCGGGTTTCTAGTCTTTGAACTGAGTAAAGTAGGCTTTGGCTTTGCTCTTATGATGCAGTTTGGATTGGGGTTGTTAGGGGCTATTGCCAGCATTGTATCAGCTTTGATTTTCCAACTTTTATTCTATCTGAGGCTGACGCTTCCTGAGCTTCGTGAGAAGATTATGTGGAGTTACATTAAGGAGTGGTTGAAAGCCTCCTTTTTGAACATTTATGGGATTGTGGGTCAGAGACTTCTGGCGTTTACTAGTATCTTTCTATTTATCTACGGCGGTGAGCTGGCTAGGGCCTACTACGGTGCCGGATTGACCATTGCTAGCATCATAGGTTACTCTTCTTATCTTGCCTTTGCGTTATATCCAAGGCTTTTGTCAGAAAACCGTCCCCAAGACGTGTCTGTCTCTCTTAGGATGGTATTAATGTTCGCAATACCCATGACGACTGGCACGATGATTCTCTCAGATTCCTTTCTCATCATCCTAAGCCCCGTATATGCCATCGCACGGTTCGTACTAATTCTCCTATCACTGAACTTATTGTTCCTAGCAATTACGTCTGTATTTGACGCCGTGGTCGGAGGCACAGAGAACCTAGACGCTCAAGCCAAGATCTCATACAAGAATATTATCAGAAGTAGGCTTTTTCTTGCCCTCACACTACCTTACGTCCAAGCCGCAGTCACAGTGCCTTTGACGTACGCCGTTCTGACTACCGCGGTTAAGGGTGCTGTTGAGGCAGCTATTTATCTTGCTTTGATCAACCTCTTGGCAAGTATTGTTTTGGTAATCGTCAAATATGCAATAGCAAGAAGGTGCCTAGGTTTTGATATACCTTGGAGCCACATAGGCAAGTATCTGGGCGCCTCCTTCTTGATGGCTTTGGCAATATACCTATTACCCACGCCAACAAGGGTCTCAACTACAGTGGCATTTGCCTTGCTGGGGGCTATCATCTACTTTTCGGTGCTATCAACTGTCGACGAAGAGACTAGGATAATAGCTAAGTCTGCAAGAGATGAACTACTGAAGGCTTTCAGGATTCCCCAAGCAAAAGGTGCCTAAGTAAGAATGGATCTAAGGGCTAGACTTGCAGGCGTTCTTGATACTTGGGAACTAGAACTTCTTCCACATTCATACGATATCATCGGAGACATCGCCATCATCAGAGTTCCGCAAAGACTCAAGCATAGAGCGCAAGACATAGCTGAAGCTGTCTTGAAGGCAAACAAACATGTGAAGACAGTTCTACGTCAGGTCTCCCCTATTGTAGGCGAGTTTCGTCTCCGCGAAGTCAAATGGGTTGCAGGCGAAGAGAAAACTGAGACCATCCATAAGGAGCATAGATGCCTATTTAAGGTGAATCTGGAATGCTGCTACTTTTCTCCGAGGCTCTCTTACGAAAGAAAGAGGATCGCTGATCAAGTTGGGCAAGGGGAGATTGTTATCAACATGTTCTCAGGGGTCGGCTGCTTCTCCATAGTCATCGCTAAGCATTCTGAAGCAGAGAAAGTATATTCAATAGATTTGAATACCTCCGCCATAGAATGTCAAAAGGAGAATATCAGGTTAAACCGTGCTGAAAGAGTTGTCAAGCCAATATTGGGAGACGCTGCGAAGGTCATAGACGAAAGGTTGCGTAATGTTGCACATAGGATTCTTATGCCATTGCCTGAGAAAGCCTATGAATATTTATCCCACGCGGTCTTAGCCTTAAAACCCGGAGATGGTTGGGTTCACTATTACAATTTTGTACATTCCGGGAGAGACGAGAAACCTGTCGAAAAGGTTGAGGAGAAGGTTTGTGGAAAGATGGATGTTCTGAATCTGGACTTTAGAATCCCATCTGCCAGGATTGTGCGAACCGTGGGTCCAAGATGGTATCAGGTTGTGTTGGACATTCTGGTTCGGAAAAAATCTTTATAGGAGCAAACCATCTTCTAAGCTAGCAACAGTGCCGAAACGGAGGACTCAAGGATGAAGAGAAGGTTGATGGATATTCTTGCCTGCCCAATCGATAAGTATCACCCCTTAGAGCTTCACGTGTTTGAGGAGAAGGAAGAGATTGTGGAAGGCATGATCGTCTGCCCTAAATGCATGCGCTGGTATCCAATCAAGGAAGAGATCCCAGAGATGCTGCCTGATGAACTACGGGAGAAGAGAGACGAGATATCCTTTCTCAAGAAATGGCAAGACAAGATCCCTGCGAAGATACTATCTGAAGGGAAACCCTTCAACCTAAAAGAGCAATTCTAGACTGCTTCCCACTGAGACTTCTACACATCCATTTTGCCGTTTTCTCTTCAATTTAATGTTAGTGAAAAAAACTTAGGTGGATTACCATCTAAATAGTACTTCTCCACTTTTGCTGTGGCGATTCAGCCCATCCTAAGAGGGCTTGCGGTCGCCTTACTCCAAAGGTTCTTTCTGTTAGAAAATCAGTTTGACCAGCCGACCTTTCGAAGCGGATTTCAGAGCGGCTTCAGCAATCTTCAATGCCTTAAGTCCGTCCAAACCAGTGACAAGGGGCTTCCTATCGTTCAGTATGCATTCCACGAAGTGTTGAAG
>CAYURV010000170.1:0-2964 GCA_964447115.1 uncultured Candidatus Bathyarchaeia archaeon | reverse complement strand
ATTGTCAAGTAGTTGTTGTAGAACTGCTCAGGTGCCTTCCTCAGAATCTCAACCGCCTCATTCGGATCTAGAGACCTTGCAACCATCTTGTCTGTCAGGTCCCTCTGAAGAAGGAAGCACTTGTTGATCCTGATTTCGTTAACAACCTTGTCAGGGCTCAGAATCTCTCTAGGGTCTATCATGACCCTCGGATCGGGTGGAAGGAACTTCTCCAAGGGATCGTCAGGCTTAACGTTTTCCAGCTTGTGGGTTCTGAAGATGGGCTCTAACCATGGGAAATTCTCTATGGAGTTAGTTCTCATGTAAAACTGCTTTTCAGAAGCCTTTCCGATAGCTTTGCCACCCTCGAACTCAACGAAGATCCAATCGTCCTGATGAAACTCGCCACCGGGATGGTATATAGCAGGACCATATGAATGAGTGGTCTTTCCAGTATTGGTCGGAGCTATCAGAAGGTAACCCTTACCGTCAACTGCACCTGAAGCACCATGAACAGAGAGAATGTCAAACTGATCCTCAAAAATGTCAGCAGCAATGCCGAGGCCTGAAGGCTTGGTATGCCCATAATAGTCTTGGTTCAGTATTATGGCAGTCTTCGTCTCGGTACTGTACAGCCCGCCAGCGTTTATGTCCGGGTTCTGCATTGGCCCGCTATAGTAGTCTCTTATGTTGATCTTCCCGCCGTCGTCTATCGTGTAGACTTGGCCGTGAGGCGTGACATTGTGCGAGTAGGACCACCAATTGTCGCGCCAGAAGTCGTACACATGGTCTATGTTCGTATAAAGTCTGACGTTCAAGCCGTTGAAGTAAGCATTGTCAACGTATCTGACGAACTTCCTGCAGTATTCGACAAGCTCGTCCCTAGTGTCCTCAGATATTTTCATCGGATACTTGGGTGAATAATAATTCACCCTTCCGGGAAACTTGGTTATATGATAACTGCCCATCTTCCACCGCTCCGTTCGGAACTAGGCAAGAGATTTCCTGATCCTCCCAAGGTCAAGGATCAATTTGCTTAGATTGTCTCTCGTCAACCCGTTGAGATACTCCGCGACATCCTCCTTCTCAATCATGATAGCCAGCCTCTTGCCCTTCGAGGTCTTTCCCGTTAGCATGTCCTTTATGTATGCTGAGGCCAGTCTGCTTAGAATAAGGTATCTTCCGTCAGGCTCCTCCAGTTCCAAGAACCCTTCGAGATCCTCGATGCTCTTCAGCAATCTAGGTGTCAAGAGAATGTTACTTTCAAGGTTTTTATCCAAGAACGCTGAGGCAAACTTCATATCAGCCTGCAACGATGGATATATCTCTTTCAGCAATATTTCGACTGCTTTTTCTCCCATAGTCTTCTTGATTTCCGTGAGTGCTGTACCTAAGCCAATGAACTCAGGAGGCAACCCACAAGTGTAGGTTGACGCCACAAACCTTACCCATCTCGGAGGTTTTCGAAACGCTGCATAGGCATAGCCCATTATGCTCTTCTTCACTTCCTTATCAGGACACAATCTTAGGATGCTCTCCACATTCGTAAGTTCGCGGTAATAGGCAACCTCCTCAATGTTCAGCAGACGTTCCCTTTGGTCAGGTATGTAATCAGCTATAAGAGAAATCTTCTCCGCAATCTCAGAAAGCTCCAGAAGGTAATTTTTGGCGAAAATGAAGATCATCCGCTTTATCTGTCGAAGTTGGCTTTCATTGTATTCCAAAGGTGGCCGACCGACAGACTCCCTCATTTTACTAATCAACGCCCTTGTCTTCTCAGCCCCGTGATCATATCTAAGACCGGACTGAATGGTGTAGGTTTGAACACCCTGATACTCCTTTAGGAAGTTGTCTGCATTCTCAAGGGTCATGTGCCCCCTGAAAGGCAGGGTTCCACAGCCCAGAACCGGATAAATCTTCACGCCATATTTGTCTTCAGCTCTTTTGCAGCCTGCAATCGCAACCTTGCAGGAGAGGGCAGAGGCGACATGTCCGTATAATAGGGCTGCTTCAGACTTTCCTATGAAGACCCTCGTATATCCTTTGAGACCCACATCCTTTATGAAGGGGGAAAGAACTTGTTCCATGGAGAGGTGTTCGGCTATTCCTCCAAACAAGGGGATGATCTTCATCTCCATGTCTTCGGTCTTCATCTTAAGATGCTTGCCCACGAGCCTGAGAAGATCTTCACATCTTACTTTGCAGTTTCTCAGCTCCTCGGTCGTTGTGACCGGGGCTTGAATGACCTCAGTAATCCCTTGTATACCAAATTTGTCCTGACAATATTTTATACCCTCAATAACCGCTGCTATAGTCATCAGCTGCCTGAACGGTTCTTCCTCAAAGGAGCTGACCATCCTCGGCGTGACGAAGACATCTGAACCAGGAGTGAAATGGGTTTCCTCGCCAATCTTTCTGACGATCTGTCCAATCTGGTGGTAGGGTGTCAGCTTACCCATGTAGTCCACTAGGTATTCGTCGCAGTCGAAACCGTCCTTCTTGAAGGAGAGAATCGCTTCGTCCACCTCGTCCCTCACAGCAACCCGTCTCGCCGCGGAGTCAGCATGCTGGGTAGCCATCGCCACGGGAATCTTTTGCATACGGTCACACCTTCAATTGTACCGACATATGCATATAGAATGCAAATTTAAGTTTTTCGTTGAAAAAATACGATTATCGTAATTAATATCCTTTTCTAGAGCCATAAAGGAAAAAGGTTGTAATGGTTTAAACCTCCTTTCCCATTCTTATACTTTAGGGCGTAAATCAGCCTAATATTCCGGTATCCCAAGAGATATACAATATTGTCTGCTTCACCGTACTGATTTTTACTTCGTCTATCTATAAAGAAGATTTTATTTCGAATTATGATATAGTTGTGAGTATCATTTTGAAGTCAGCAACCCAAGAACCGCTATGCTTTGGATCTAATGACTTGCTGATTTCTTCTACGATCCCTTTTGCTTTACTCTCTGGTATCTCAAC
>CAYURV010000169.1:0-2985 GCA_964447115.1 uncultured Candidatus Bathyarchaeia archaeon | reverse complement strand
CATGCATGCTTCCAGACATAGATAGACAACATCTGCTGCCTTTTGGGAAGCCAAGTGAAATAGCGGAGCACATAAGACACCTAGTAGAGAAGTTTGGCAGCTTCAGAGGTGGAGTGATAGCTTGGGGCGAAATAGGCCCTGATGTGCCTCTTGAAAACGCACAAGCCATGTTGTACGCATTTGACAAGTATGGGACTTACAGGTGAGCGGTGAGAGCTGCCGATCATTACTCTTTCTTGCTGAATTTCAAGGTAACTATCTCCCAAGGTCCTAGATCGAACCCAATCTCTTCGTCAGCCTGTGCGGGTATCTGCTGTAGGACTTTTTCCGAAAGCTTTGCCCTGCTAACCTTCCCTGCAAACATCTTCAGCAAATGTGGTTTCAGTATTGCTTGTCTGTCCTCAGGAGATTGATTGTAAAATCTTATGATCAACGAATCGTCAAATTCGGCCCTTTTGACAGAGGTGATGAGCATGCTCTCAGGTTGTATGGTCATTAGGCTGGAGGTTGGCTCCAGAATGCCCTCATGCTTGTCAGTCACTATTGCGACAGGAGGCATGCAGAAGTTCAAAGCACTCTTGTGAGCTTCTGATTCCTTCCACGTCTTTTCGTGTAAAATCATTGAATAGTTAAAGACGTGGCTACCTATGCATTGGGCATCGGGTGTTGGAAATAGAGGGCCAGCAGGTCCGGGCCTTGTAAGTATGCTGTCTCTTGACAGATGACCTACGCTCCTTAGCAGGGTTATGTATAGCGTACCGTCAGGGTCTAACTGATATTCATGGAGACCATGAGTCGCAAACATTATTCCCCTGGTACTATCCGTAGCATCAACCCAGTATAGCATGGGATGCTCTTGTGCTGGCTTCTCAACCCAATCTACGCCAGTAGGAGGCTTGGTGTTTCTTTGTATCACATAGAAATGGGTACTGGCGCTGGAGTATTCCGTCTTGATACCGGTCTTGAAAGAGATCCTCATCCTGTGATCTCTCGCGGTATTTTCAACATTCAATGACACATCTATTCTTGGTATACCTGGGTATAGGTAAACATGCATAGAAACAGGCACATCGACCAACTCGTGAGATCTCACTTGCCCATCCAATTCTCTAGGAATCTTCATTGTATACCCTATCTTCAAACACGAATAGACTTTGGTCTTTTCGATATGAACGTGGGCGGGGAGTCCCTCGCTGCTGTGAACTTCTTGTTCGTGCGGCGGCGAAAAATTGTATTCATCCCCAGCATCTCCTTCGTCCACAAGAACGTTCATGTTTTCATAGGCCGCGTTATTTGTCTTATCGACTATGCGCAAAGCGCCTCCGTTTTTCTCGTCGGTTTCTACAACGAAGTATTCATTCTCGACCTTGTTGAGTGGCATACGTATTACTTTGTCTTGTTCCTCTTCAACACGCTTGATCTTAACGGTCTTGTATCCCAGTGGGGGCAATCCCTTCACCAGTAGCCGTAGCTTGACCAGCTGCTTCTCTCTGAAGTGCGGGTATTTTTCTACGCTTTCAAGCAGTATTGGAACGTCATCATCATTCTCGTCAAATGCGATATAGTTTGATAGGGGCATCTCCGCGTAGACTTCCAGGTTGTCATCCCTTTGCCAATTCAATGGATTAAAGACAACAGCGTAGTGATCGGCTTCGCCAAGCCTACTGGTATTCACCTTCTTGGCCAAGCTTCTCATCTCTTCTAGGACAAGATGTCTTATAATCTCATTTGCTTGCCTCAACCTGACCTCAACATCCTTGTGCACGTCGTCAACTCCACAGCCACATATGCTGTCATGAGGTAGACTTTGGAGAACTAGGCCCCAAACATAATGAATCAAATCGTAAGGATATGCGTCGCCGGCTATCCAGCACAGTGTAGACAAAGGCTCTAGATAGTAAGCAAGTGACGTTTGAGCATAAAAGCTTGGTTGCTTTATTTGTGGAATTCTCGTAGAAATCACGTTGGGGGAAACTGGCATGTACCTAGCACCCCTGAGCTCTCCCTCGTAAGTGGGCAACTCATCGATTATGGGCCTAAGCTCTTTCACATAATCATCAAACTTACTGTGATAGATCTCTAGGCCCCTAAAGTATTCTCTCAATCCTTTGATTACGTAACTCAGGCTTTCTTGAGGCGGGACGTGGTCGGCACCATTCATTACTAGCAGGCACGAAGATCTTGTCTTGGCTTCAAACGTGTTGATCAAGAGGTTGACATGATCTATGGCAGTTTTCACATCTATCTTCGGTTCTTCTTCATAGATTCGATAAAAGGAAGCGTAAGGAAAACAACCGCTCTTCCATATCTCGGTAGTTGCGGGATAGGTATTGGTATAGAAGTAAATGGAATCTCCCACAAACGAGCCTAGGAATACTCCATTGCTATAGGTGGATCGAAGGTGGGATGACGCCACCCTAGAACCGTTAGGCGCTTTCCAAACAAATTCCAGTCCCAGTCTTTGTCCTTCATCGCCTAGCCCTCTCATGAAGATGAAGGAATCTATGTCAAAGCCGTCGAATATTTGGGGGAGTTGAGCCGTATGTCCAAAACTATCCGGTGTATATCCGACCTTCATCAAATTGAAATCGTGATCTCTTGCAAAGCGCTCCCCGAAAAGCAGATTCCTAATCAAGGATTCTGGGAATGAAAGCCATTCGTCAGGCTGAGAATACCAAGGACCGACACTGATCCTGCCTCCTCTTATGTGTTTCGAGACCGTATCTGTTTTTTCGGGTCTAATTTCCAAGTAATCTTCAAGGGGCATCAATTGACCATCTAAGACAAAATGCCTATACTCCGGGTCTTTCTGCAGAATCGATAACAACTTATCAAGAGATTTCAAGAGCCTCAAGCGATACTCCTGCAAGGATTGATACCACTCTCTATCCCAATGCGTATGAGAGATTATCATTATCTTGTTGATAGGCCTTGTTTTCATCGCTCATCAAGTTGTTTTTCTTCTTCTATTATCCTCGAGACTCT
>CAYURV010000168.1:0-2986 GCA_964447115.1 uncultured Candidatus Bathyarchaeia archaeon | reverse complement strand
TACAAAGCATATGAAAAGTGGCTGTGGCACCAAGTGAAGGATCAGGCGAAACCAGAACACATAGCCATTATCCTTGACGGAAATCGAAGGTGGGCTATCAATCACTCGCTGAATCCCAACATGGGTCACTATTATGGTGCTGACAGAACTGAAAAGATGCTTGGATGGTGTCTGGACCTCGGCGTGAAGACTATTACACTTTACGCTTTCTCGACCGAGAACTTCAACCGGTCTGAGGAAGAGGTCGCAGAGCTCATGCATCTCTTCGAGGAAAAGCTCCAAGAGATTCTAAAGAACGACGACATTCATAAGCACAAGGTGAAGGTGAAGTTCATAGGTAGGCTAAACCTATTACCTGAGGAAATACAAGGCACGATTGAAAGGGTTGAGGAAGCGACTAAGGATTATGATCGACACTTCCTGAACTTGGCTATTGCATATGGCGGAAGAGCCGAGATCGTTGACGCAACCAGAATGATTGCGTGGGAAGTGAAAGAAGAAAGACTTCTCCCCGAAGATATAGACGAGAAGGTTTTTGAGCAATACTTGTACACGGCTTACCTTCCGAAACAGGACCCAGATCTTATCATTCGAACCTCTGGAGAGGAAAGGCTCAGCGGTTTCCTGTTATACCAGTCGGCTTACAGCGAATTGTGCTTTCTGGACGTCTATTGGCCCGAGTTTAGACTTATTGACATGTTGAGAGCGATTAGGACTTACCAGAAACGTAAAAGACGGTTTGGAGCATAGTGCTTATGCTCTCTTCTTCGCGCTGACAACGGATATTACATCTCTATCCTTTAGGACATAATCTTCTCCACGTCTCATCCTGCTTCGAGCGTCGACGGCATATATGAAGCTCTCTCCGAGCTCGGTATGAATTATGTAGGCCAATTCACGGGCGGTGGTTCCTTGTGGCAGAAGTCTGGCGTCAGGAAGAACTCTTCCATCGTGATCGGACAATCTTTCAACGTCTTCAACTGTGTATACTGTGATCATATTGAGTAGTTTGAAAAAGGCTGCGTTGATGGCTTCTTGCAGTCCTGTTGTCCCATACCTCCGCAGAACCTTTTCTCGTATGATGTCAAGAGCCTTCATCTGCTTCTCTGTTATGTTTCCTGGCTGGGTTGTCTCGAAGTCGGCGTCTCCTGGTTTATAGCTTATTAGTCCCTTTTCCGCCGCTCTCCGTAGGACTAGCTCAGCCTCGGAGCTGCAGGGTATGACCAAGTTTCCGGACTCTTTCAGCTTCTCATAGTTCTCTTCGGCTATGGGGATGTCTATCTTGTTCGCGGCTATCAACATTGGCTTGGACACTCTTCTCAACGAGTCTACGAAGGACATGAAGTCTTCACCGCTCCATCCACTAGGCTTGTCGGCGTCCAGCTCAGCGACTTTAAGGGCTTCGACTATATGTCTCCTTCTGACCGATAGCCCACTCAGTCTCTCCTCCAGAAGGGAGTGCAGATCAGCCATACCTGAATCTACCGTTCTAGCGAGTTTTGGCCAATCCTTCTTCAAAATCTGGGCGACCCACATGGTGATCTCTTTCTCCAGAAACTTTATGTCTTCGAGAGGGTCATGTGACCCGGGTTTCAATACTCTCCCCTCTAGATCTGTTGAGCCGGCAGCGTCCACTATGTGAATAAGCGCGTCAGCCCTTCGTATCTCGTCTAGAAACTGGTTTCCGAGCCCTCTTCCCTGCCAAGCATCTGGGACGAGCCCAGCGGTGTCGATAAGTTCAACTGGAATCAGTCTCACTCCATCTAAGCATACAGAGTTGACAGGGTTGTCTTTAACATTGAACTCTTTGCATACGCATTGGGTTCTGACGTATCCTATTCCCTTGTTAGGCTTGACAGTAGTGAAGGGGTAGTTCGCAATC
This sequence comes from uncultured Candidatus Bathyarchaeia archaeon, assembly GCA_964447115.1. Taxonomy (GTDB): domain Archaea; phylum Thermoproteota; class Bathyarchaeia; order Bathyarchaeales; family DTEX01; genus CAYRBK01. The sequence continues at coordinate 1,104 of CAYURV010000168.1, read as the reverse complement.
TCTACAGTAGCCAACGTGGCGGCGCTGAAGAAAGTGGATTTGCCAACGTTCGGCTTACCTACTATTCCAACCATAAAGGTTATGGCGGATCACCCTTTTCTTGGCTATTCTTTCGAGTTCCCTTATCTCATTAAACTAGATCATCTTTATAAGGATGCAATATGAAAAAATGAATGCCTAATATCAGCAACCTACTCGATCCTTTCAACTAATTGTAGGATCAGAGTTCTTATTTGTCTCTTATTTCTTCGTAGGCTTATCTTTTTCTCTTTTTATTATTTCTCTTGCCACTATGACGCCGCTTGCACTCGCTTGGATCAGTCCTCTCGTAACTCCTGCTCCGTCGCCAATTGTGAATAGGTTTTGGATTCTGGTTTCAAGGCTTTCGTTGAGCTCTAGTCTTGAAGAGTAGAATTTGACTTCGACACCGTAGAGCAGCGTGTGCTTGCTGGAGATTCCAGGAGCAACCTTGTCCAAGGCTTGTAACATCTCGCGGATGTCTGTCAGATACCGATATGGGAGAACGAAGCTGAGGTCTCCCGGGGTGGCTGTGGCCAACGTGGGTTTGACAACGCTTCTCTTAATCCGTTCTTCGGTCGATCTTCTCCCGAGCTCCAAATCACCCAGTCTTTGAATGATAACGGCTCCACTTAGCAGATTAGCGAGTTTGGCGATGTATTCACCGTATGCGATGGGTTCTCTAAATGGGTACGTGAAAGCTGTACTGACTAATATGGCGAAATTGGTGTTCTCCGTCTTCCTCTCGGCATAGCTTTGCCCGTTTACGCTGATTACACCGCCATAGGATTCTGTTATGACCTCGCCATAGGGGTTCACGCAGAAAGTCCTAACCTGATCATCAAATGCTCGAGAGTAATAGATGAACTTTGGTTCATACAGGATGTTGGTTAATTCTTCCATGGCAGAGGCGAGAACCTCAACTCGGACACCCACATCGACAGGGTTGTTCAGAGTTCTCAGTCCAAGCGATTGGGCTTCGCTCTTCAGCCACTCAGCACCGCTCCTACCTGGAGCGGCAATAACATATTTACTATAAATTTTGTCGCCGTCTACTGTCTCAACGCCTTTAGCCTTGTTTTCTTC
>CAYURV010000167.1:0-2993 GCA_964447115.1 uncultured Candidatus Bathyarchaeia archaeon | reverse complement strand
TCCCAGGTTGTCCCCCGTCTGCAGACCTCATAAACTATGTCTTGACAGAACTGCTGTCCGGAAGGACCCCAAGCATGGAGGGAAAGTCTAAGTATGGTTGAAGAAGGCGTTACGAGAACAAACAACACGGTAATAATAAACCCTGTCACAAGGATAGAGGGACACGCCAAAGTAACTATCTACTTAGGCAAAGATGGGTCTGTCAAAGACGCACGGTTCCAGGTCACCGACTTCAGAGGATTTGAAAAGTTCTGCGAGGGACGCCCTTTCTACGAGATGCCTGGGATTACCTCAAGGTCTTGCGGCATCTGTCCGGTCAGTCACCTACTCGCTTCGGCGAAGGCTTGCGATGAAATACTGGCTGTAAACATACCCCAAACAGCCGTTCTGCTACGCCGCCTGATGCACATGGGGCAGATAATCCAGTCTCACGCCCTAAACTTCTTCCACCTCTCTTCGCCCGACATCCTGCTTGGCATGGATTCAAACCCGTCCAGCAGAAATATCTTCGGCATGATCGAAAGTCATCCTGATCTGGCAAGACAAGGCATTCAGCTCAGAAAGTATGGGCAAGAGATAATAGAGCACCTGGCGGGCAGAAGAATCCATTCAAGTGACTGGATCGTACCCGGCGGCGTCAAGACTCCTTTCTCAAAGGAGAAGGCAGAGAAGCTTCTCTCCAACTTGCCAAAAGCTTTAGAGGACACGCTTAGAACGATCTCAACGTTCAAGAACAGACTGGACGGTTTGGTGGAGGAAATAGAGAACTTCGGCAACTTTCCAACGTATTACATGGGTTTGGTCACCCCAGACGGGGGCTTAGAACACTATGACGGGGACATAAGAATAGTTGATCCAGCAGGGAGGATTGTTGAAGACCACCTTGATCCCAAAAAATATTTCGAATATATCTTTGAGGCTGTGGAACCATGGACCTACATGAAGTTTCCATACTACAAACCCTTAGGATACCCAAATGGAGCTTATAGAGTAGGTCCTCTGGCCCGACTTAACATAGTATCACATTGTGGCACGCCTCTCGCCGATGAGGAATTGAAAGAATTCAAGCGTTTTGGCAGAAACGGGGTTGTGCAGAGCTCGTTCCTTTATCACTATGCTCGGTTGGTAGAAATACTCTTCTGCCTCGAATGTGCCAAAGAAATACTCGAGGACGAGGAGACCTATTCAGACAATGTCCAAGCGAAGGCGTCTGCCAACAGAATTGAGGGCATAGGCGTAGCTGAGGCTCCAAGAGGGACATTGATCCACCATTACAAGACTGACAGAGAAGGCATGGTGACCTGGGTCAACATGATCATCGCCACCGAGCACAACAACCTTGCGTACAACAAGGCCGTCACTCAGGTTGCCAAGAGGTACATCAACGAGGAAAGATTGAGCGAGGGGCTACTGAATAGAGTCGAAGCCGTGATCCGGGCGTTTGACCCATGCTTAAGCTGCGCAACGCACGCTTGGGGAAGCATGGCTTTAGATATTCAGCTCCATGACTTTGAAGGAAGGCTTATAGATAGGTTGATCCGCTAGTAGCTCGGATATCCTTTCGCTTACGCTGGTCAAATATCTTCACAGGTTTTAGAATACGGAACGCTCAATTATGCATCGGGGACCTTGAAGAAAATTATGACAGGGGAAAGAGTCGCAATCAGAACACAGTTTCAGTCTTTTTTCCTTAACGCAATCTCTGACGATACATTTCTCTCTTTCCCAGCAACCGGGGCATTTCAACTCGTCTGTAGTCATGACGAAATATGGACACCAGCCGCAGTTGAGTCCGCATGCGCTCAAGAGTTCAGATATCTTGGTCCTACTCGTGCGCTCCAACTCTTTGCACCCCAGTCGGTACCAGTCATTCCATCCTCTTCTGTCCTCAGCCCGTCTGCCCCTTGATAAGACACAATAAGTCTCGCGACTACTCCAACGATAGTATAGTTGGGGCAAACAGCTTATAAATTTATAAGTTGATAGCGTCCATTTTGGGCTTCTATTCTCATTCGACGCCATGCCTCGGAAGAAAAGCTTCTGAATGTTAGACCATCCGCTCAAGTTACCGAAACAATTTTAACATCAATCGCCAAGACATAGATATTGAGAAGACAGAAGCGAGAGGGTAAGAACAAGCCTATCTGCCAGTCCTTCAGTTAAATACTGGAGAGGGGTCGTCACGGGAATAGAAGGTCTCGATAGAATCTTCAATCCGAGAAGGATAGCGGTCATTGGAGCGAGCAACCGTAAGGGATCGGTCGGCTTCACTCTACTCAACAACCTTATCGGGGTAGGTTTCAGAGGCTTCGTCTATCCAGTTAACCCGTTTAGCCCAAGCGTCCAAGGATTAACAGCATACCCCAGCGTCAAGAAGATCCCTTGGCATGTGGATTTGGCAATTGTGGCGACCCCGGCTCATATCGTCCCTCAAGTCGTCGAGGAATGCGGCGAGTCAGGCGTCAAAGGCATCATAATCGTGTCCTCAGGTTTTGGCGAGACAGGTGCTGAGGGAAAAGCCTTAGAAGAAGAACTCCTCAGGTTGAAACGGACCTGTGACCTAAGGATTATTGGCCCCAACTGTCTAGGCGTTATGCGTCCAAGCATTGGTTTGAACGCCTCTTTTGCGAAGAAGACGGCCAAACCAGGTCATATTGCCTTCGTGTCCCAGAGTGGGGCCTTATGTGCCTCAGTTCTAGACTGGGCGGCTCACGCAAATGTTGGTTTCAGTTATTTCGTCTCGGTGGGCTGTATGATTGATGTTGACTTCGCTGACCTGATAGATTACTTTGGGATCGACCCTGAGACAAGAAGCATAGTCCTTTTCATAGAAGCCGTGAAGGACCCGAGGAAGTTTATGAGCGCAGCCAGAAGGTTCGCCGGAACCAAACCGATAATAGTCGTAAAGGCTGGGAAATCACCGGAAGGCACAAGGGCAGCAGCGTCACATACTGGCGCGGTTACAGGTGAAGACGCGATCTACAATGCCTTCT
>CAYURV010000166.1:0-2997 GCA_964447115.1 uncultured Candidatus Bathyarchaeia archaeon | reverse complement strand
TTGGTTAAAGGAACGATGAGGGCGCTCACTGTCAGAGACCTTATGCTGACAGCTACCTTAGGGCTTACGGGCGGCCTCGACTCTCTTTACGTGAAGGAGGTGTTGGGAGCCGACACCGTAGTGCTCGGATCATTAGCCTCAATCTGGTCATGCGTGTTCCTCCTTTTCATATTGACTGGCGGGTGGATATCTGACCATTATGACCAGAAGAAGTTGCTGATCGCGGGAATGGCCTTAACCCTGCCCAACCCTCTGATATTTGCCTTTGCATCCGATTGGCGGGTCACTGTCTTCGCCCACCTTCTTGGGGCGCTGGGTGCGTCTATCGTCACACCTGCCTACATAGCTATGTTATTCTCCTCCTCGGAGCAGAGCACAAGAAGCCGTTCAATTGCTGTGATGAATACGCTGAACAGTCTAGCCAACACAATCATCCCTCCTCTCGGAGCATTTACCGTTCAAAGCTTGGGCGGGCTAAACGAGATCAGGAAGGTCTTTCTAGTTCAGTTCTTTCTGTCAATAGGAGTCTTGGCTTACACTTCAAAGAAGCTTGAAATCAAGCCTGCAGTTGTAAGAGAGCAGCCTAAGAAGTTGGCTGAATCCGTAAAAGAGATCTATGGGTCCATGGGGAAGATCTATCGGCTGTCAAGAGAGAGAAAGGCGACTTCTTGGCTTTTCTTATCTTTGACGGGTCCATGGGCTTGGGAGGTTGCAGGTCCCTTCTGGACAATATACGCCGCTGAGACCTGCCGCTCCCCTCTACCTGTTCTTGGTTTCCTACCTGCAGTTTACAGTTTGACCGCTGCCTTCCTGCTTCTACCTCTTGCGGAGATCTCTGATAGCAAAGGCAGAAAAAGGGTCATACTGCTTACACGACCGTTCTTGTATCTTTGCATAGGCTTTCTGCTTTTAGGTGGAACTTTCAGAGAACTGGCTTGGACACCTTTTATTCCGCTCTTGGCTTGGGTATTCCGAGCGGTGGGGGATGCTTCTGGACCCTCATGGACAGCGGCCTCAACTGAAGTCATACCTGAAGAGTTGCAGAGTGAGTGGGAAGCTACGAGAGACTTTCTCTGGAGGATCATGTCCATCCCAGCGAGCATTGTCGGCGGCCTCTTATGGAACGTGGATTCAAGGTTGCCTTTCATACTGGCTCTTCTTGTCGACGGCCTTGTCAGATTTCCGATTCTGATCCAGTTCATACCAGAGACCCTGATAATCCATAAGCCTCCTCAGTCAGTAGGCCCCCACATCATCATGTACGGTCTGCCTGCTTCTGGAAAGTCTTCAATCGCCCGCCTTATCGAGAAGGAACTTGAGGTCGAAGTGGTTGAAGGACCAAGCATTAGGAAGGAAGACCAACAAGGTATGACGGTTTTCAAGTTCACGTTCTTTGGGAACGGAAAAGATAGAAAGATAGCGGAAAAGGTCAGTGAAGTCTTGTCGAACAAGGACAGGGCTTCTATAATCGAGGGGGACGCTGCCGTCTATGCTGCCAAAGATAGAGATAAGGGAATGGTGATTCTACTAGTTGCATCGAAAGACGAGAGGGTTCGCAGAGAATCTAAGAAGTCCCAAGCACCAGAATTTGTCGCATTGAAGGAGCTGGAAGAGGAAGACCGAAAGGTGTCAAAGATTACGAAGCGTTTGTACGGTGTAGACATCTCAAAAATTCCACCCTTCGACGTAGCCATAAACACAGAGAGGATATCACCAGAAAATATAGTCAAGATCATATCGTTGCTGCGCGGAAAAGAAGTAACGAATCAGGAGCGCGCACCGCGAGGTTCCAAAGAAGCAGACTCTCCAGCTGTCTAGTCGGAGGGTCGACGACTGGAACGGTTACATTTATATTCGGCTATCTTGTTGAATAGAGATTAATGCCAGAGGAGGAAAGGTAGCTAGGTTGGCACGAGAATACCGTCATCGCCAAGTACCTTGACGCTGCCTGAGATTCTTTTGGGCGCTTGTCAAGGTATAGCGATTTGTCTTTCCTCCGCGGCGATTTCTTCAAGCATGGTGAGAGAAATGGAGATTATAGACTGTTTGATCTACCAGCCGATATTGGAAGCGAAAATCCAAGCCGAAAAGATAAATGCCCGTGTTATCGGCAATCTCTTAACGTCTAACAGCACAGTTGAGGTGAAGAGCCTATGAAGCCGTTGCCGAAGAAGTTCGATATCCTAGCGATCGAGGAGAAGTGGCAGAGACTTTGGGAAGAGATGGGTATCTACCATTTCGACTGGAACGAAAAGGACAGGCCGGCTTTCACGATTGACACGCCGCCGCCTTATCCTTCAGGCGACTTCCACATGGGAAATGTGTTGAACTGGACATACTTCGACATGGCTGCCAGATACAAGCGTATGAAGGGCTTCAATGTCCACTTCCCTCAAGGCTGGGACTGCCACGGCTTGCCAACGGAGGTTGAGACAGAGGAGACATATGGCATAAAGAAGACCGAGGTGCCGCCAGACGAGTTCAGACGGCTATGCCAGCAGTTCGTTGAGAAGTACATTGCCTTGATGAAGAATTCTATCATAAAGATCGGCTGCTCAACCGATTGGACAACCGAATACAAGACAATGGACCCGACCTACTGGCGGAAGACCCAGCTTTCTTTCATAATTCTTCACAGGAAAGGCCTCATCTACCAAGGGACTTACCCGGTCAATTGGTGCCCAAGATGCGAGACAGCGATTGCAGACGCTGAAGTAGAGCATGAAACTCGCGAAGGAATGCTTCATTACATCAGATTTTCTCTTGAGGAAGGCGGACACCTGCTAATCGCAACTACGCGTCCCGAGCTTATTCCAGCGTGTGTGACGGTGGCTGTGCATCCCGATGATCTACGCTTCAGAGATTACGTTGGGAAGACGATCAATGTCCCCATCGTCGAAAGAAAAGTCAAGATAATAGCTGATGATATTGTTGACCCCAAATTCGGAACAGGCGTGGTGATGATCTGCACTTATGGCGACAAAGCCGACGTGAGAA
>CAYURV010000165.1:0-3012 GCA_964447115.1 uncultured Candidatus Bathyarchaeia archaeon | reverse complement strand
TATGATGATAAGACCGTTCTGGCCGACCGTTATGTTACATCTCGTCTCCTTCTTCAACATACTAATCATTGATCCCTTTCGACCGATAATTCTTGGGATCTTCGCCGGAGAGACCCTGACAATCTGGCCGTGGGTTATCTTCCCGAGGTCAGGTTCCCTGATTGTTAGGCTAGGATCACGCGTCCGGTCGAACGTTATAACTTTGGCTAGGATGAGGTCGCCTACGTCCAAAATCTCTGAAAGTTCGTCCCTCTGAGGCTTGAAAGGTCTGTCAAGGGCCTCTGACGCCTTCAGATTTGCGATATATGGCGAGTTGATGTCCACGCTCCATCCATGCAGGTTCACTTCGGTGATCTTTCCGATGACTTGATCGCCAACCGATGGAAAGTAGAAAGTATTCAGAGCCACAACTTGAACCAATCTGCCTTTATACTCAACGAGTCCAAGTCTACTCGCGTAAATCTTCGCATCAGACCTGTACGCATTATGGCCAGCTAGGTAATCTCCTTCGGCAAGAAGATCACCAGGTGCCACAATTTGTCTATTCTCGTAAAAGAGAGGCAAAGAATCAACCCCCTTATCTGCTCCTATCTTACAATTTTTGCCTCGGCGTTTCCTCGGGTTACGTCTCCCAACTTCTCTAAGAAGGGACCGTAAAGTCCTGCAGGCATCTCGACGACGGCAGACCATGACCCATCGCTTCGCCAAGACTCGTTCTTGATCGTGCCAAATGACTTTACAGTTCCGTAGGCCTTGCTAGCATATTGTGGTGGGATGACGACTGAAACTGATGCCTTTTCGACACTTATGGGTAAAATTGAACGTAGTTGCTTTATAGCTTCGTTTGCTTGCTCCTCAACATTTTTGAACGGGTCTACCGGGAAGCGGATCTGCTCTAGAGCTTGCTGTATACGCGTCGGCGGATGTGGAAGTTTGGTTCTCGGATCGACGCATTGACGAGATATGAGAGCGATTATCTGCTTGAGTTTCTCCTCGACCATCCGCCTTCTTTGATCCGCGGTTAACTGCAAAGTCCCCTTCTTGAGGATGGACTCGGCTATCTTCTGGGCATCTCTTGTGCCAAAGGCTTCCTCAAGATCCTTCTCTGAAGCTTTCAAACCCTTGTTCGCGTCGCTGAAGATCGTGTCAGTTACCAAAATGTCTGAGAGTGAAATGGATTTCCCCTGACGATAGGACAAGGCTGGTTCAGGTTTTACGAGGAGCTCAAAGTCTTTATCATTCACATTAATGCGGGCCACTGTATAACCTTTAGTCATCACTTCCCACTGCCTAGTACTTCCTTCAAGTATTTCTCAGTTTCTTCGTCAGGCAGAAGCTTGAACCTCTTAGTATCTGACGGGACGGCTGCGAGTTTGATCCTTGGCTGTTCATCTCTCGCTTGAAGAGACTTCGTGAGGCATTTAACCACTAGCCTTACTGCAGCTTCGAACCCGAGGTTTTCTTGGTACTCTTCCTTCAACAGGTTTTCGGCAATCTCCCTACCGATTCCTATTGCCACAGCCTTATAGGCTCTGTAGGAACCGCTGGGGTCAGTGGTGAATAATCGTGCTCCAGCCTTGTCGATGCCGCCAAAGATTATTGACACACCAAAGGGCCGGACACCTGCGTGTTGCGTATAGATCTGCATTACGTCTCCGATTCTCTTCGTCACTATTTCTACGTCGATTGCCTCATCATACATCAGCCGGTTGCTCTGCGAATAAATCCTCGCCTCATCAACCAATATCCTTGCGTCTGAACTTATACCTACAACAGCCGCTCCGAGGTGCTCATCAACCTCATATATTTTCTGAGTAAAGTTTGGATCTTGCAGCCTTGAATCCATCTTCTCCTCCGCGCCGATCACAATTCCCTCAGGGCAGGAAATGCCGATAATCGTCGGACCTCCCTTCACGGTCTCAAGAGCATATTCCACTTGAAACAGGCGCCCATCCGGTGAAAATACTGTGATTGCGCGGTCGTAAGCTCCCGGAACAGCAAACACAGACAAGCTTACCACCTCTTCACATCATTATCTCTAACTTCTGTCTGGAGTAAGTGATAGACGAACTTAAAAAACCTTTTCGTATCATTTTTGGACTTTGGTAAGTCTAGGTCGAAAATAATCTGGCACTTACCGCCTCGCGCACAACTATCAAGAATGATGGTTAGCCACAGGGCTTTGAAAGGAATCTGCATCTTTTTCAAAGCTCTGTCCCTCCAGGGTTGCTCTGAAAGCACTCTCCTTTCCGAGTTTGGGTACCGGTTCTACAGAAATATCTGTCAGGGCTAGTTCACGTTTCAAGGACATCTCCGATTTCGACTAGACCCTAATATCATTTATTCTACGATCGACGACAAAAACGCACCCACAAGTTTCACAAATCCACCTTTACTGGTACAATGTTCTCGAAAGCCAATCCATACCAGTGCCTTGACAATCCGGACACTTGACTAGTATCAAGGATACTCTTCCTTTTCGCTAAAAATACCGCAACATGATAAAGAAAAGATTTGTCACTTTTCCCTAAGCACGAGATGTTGATATCTTGCCCCTCTAGCGCTGAGACTCTGAACGCGAGACACTTTGCCCAATTCTGCTAGACGGGGTTATCAGAAAAAAGCATATTACCTGAGATTTCCGCCGTTGCGGAGGCAGAATCCAAAGCCTTCGAAACCTTTTTTCTATACGCTGCTACCAAGCAGTATTGATGCAGTAACCGCGATTGCTATGATTGTAATTGTTTGAAGGAATGTTACTTTCCAGTGAACTCTTGTCTTCCGGGAACGGTAACGGATGAGGAAGAAACCTGCAACACCTCCAACTATGAAAAGGGAAAGAACGATGTCAAGCGGCGAAGGCAACATTAGATAAGCCATTATGGGAACGATCCCCGCTACAAAAGTAGTCACCCCACATACTACGGCGGAAAAAACGTTTGTCCTACCAATTTCCTTGTTAAGAAGACTGAAAAGCTGTTTAACCAAAAGGAGCGATTTGCTCCTCTCCTC
>CAYURV010000164.1:0-3014 GCA_964447115.1 uncultured Candidatus Bathyarchaeia archaeon | reverse complement strand
CAAACCCTATCTATCGAAGGAATAGGATAAAAGAATTATCTTCAAATGCCATATCAACCCTATTGTGAGCCTCAATCTCATGCTTTGTTTGTCTAATCTCTTCGCAAAATGCTATTATTACCATAGGGTTCCATCATTGTATAGGAGAAGAGCATGGAAGAATCCATCGACATGCAAGCAACGGGAACAGTTGATATACTGCAGACCCTGGCAAACCCTGTTAGGAAATCTGTGATAGCAGCCCTCGGTTCCAAACATGAGCCTCTTAGGTTTTCTGAGCTGATGGAAGTGTCTGGAATGGACCCAAACTTCGACAGTGGACAGTTCTGGTACCATCTCTCAGAGCTGACGAAGAAAGGGATCATCATAAAGGATGGGGAGCGATACGGGCTGATTCAGTTCGGCTTCAAGCTCTCAAAAATACTGGATACTTTGGAACGAGAATGTTCTTTTCTCCTGAAGGAAAGGAATCAAGGAGGCACGGGAAAAGTGGAAGGCAATTTCCGGATCAGAAGATATGAGGACACCGATTTTGATGAAGTAGCCAGATTGGTCAAAGAGATGTACCATTATTATTGGGTTGAGCTGCTAGGCGGCGAGGAGATGAGTCCAGAATATGCGAGGCACACTGTGGCCACTGACCTGTTGGTTCCTGGAACCTATGTGTATGTAGCTAAGGACATAGGATTGAAGAGGCTTGTAGGATTCGTGAGTTATTATGTTACTCATGGAGGAGCATTCTTCCTAGATTATCTCTGGGTGCAGAAAAAATATTTGGCCACAAAGCTTAGAGAAGCCCTTTTGGAGAAGATTGAGAAAGATGTACGGGATGCTGGAGAAGACCAATACAACGTTCGCATCGGTGTACGAGACAGACTCTACGGAGAATTTTTCATACGTCAAGGTTTCGACACGCTGAACCAATTGGAAATAACCAAGTATCTCGAAAAGGTGCCAGAACGGAAATACACGGCAGAAAACATAGAAATCTTCGGCTACAAGTTCAAACGGGTGATTTAACGCTCCACGAAGAAATATTCATACTTGCCTGAAAATCGAATGATTTAAGAGACATTATCGCCGTTCTGTTGCATTCGATCAAGGTGCATTGCCTTTCGCGAATGGTGGCATCAGTAATGGGTATTTGGGAACAAATCTATAGAGCAATAACCGACACGATAAGTGAAGAAGACGAAGCCTTTGAGCTAGCCTACTTAAGGTTTGGTGGAGCTCGAAAAAGGTTAGTTGAGCATATGAACCTATGTCCTGATTGGCTGGTTTTAGAAATTGGCTATGGACAAGGATACTTGACTACGGAGCTGGCCTCTGCTCTGAGGAAAGGGAAAGTAGCAGCTATCGATCTTCTTCATGAACGATACACATCACATGTTACCCGATGGATTGCCAAGCATCTAGGCTTAGTTGAAAAGATAGATCTGGTGAACTCTGATTCGTTGAGGCTTCCTTTCAGAGATGCAAGCTTTGATGCAACTGTGAGCTTCCTAGCCTTCCAAGACATCAAGAACACAAGGGGAGAAGAAGGTGTCTTGACGACCATAGATGAAATGTGCCGAGTTGTAAAGGAAAGAGGCGTAGTAACAATAGCAGACGATTCATTCCCATGTTGCAGGCCAGAAGGAGATCAAGGTGTGCTCTTCGACGCGCTCAAACGTCACTGGAAAAACCTGTTACCTTCAACAGAAGAACTCGTCAAACGCATGAAAAAGAATGGTATCTCCAAGGTTGATAGCTATATGTACGAACCCAAAGAAAGACTGCTTCCAAAGGATGCGGAAAGAGAACAGAGATTGAGCGCTAAATGGGCAGAACCATTAGGTGTAAGAGTAGATTTTGACAATTTCTGGGAAGAAGTAGGAGAAATAGTACGAAAACAGGGGCGCACATTCAGTCAACTGGCTCTCTTGGTCGGAGTCAAAGGCAGACTAGATTAGATGCCTTCGTTGCCAACGATGGGTGCGGTCTTCAGATTGCTTTCTTGCTTAAGCCTGAAAAGTAGTTGCATACACCCTTTGGAAAAACATCTCTCAGCTTGGCATCACAATAGGGACAGAATATTATGTTCTCGCCTTTCCATTCGTGCAACCTGTGTCTTCCCAAAGTGGGATCGAAAACGTATGTATTGTTCTCAAATAAACGATAAAGACGATTTAAGATTTAAATGCTCATTAGGGATATTTGCGTCTGAGGTGCATCGAGCTATGAAGAAGAGTGGGTTCAGCTTTGCTAACAGAGACATAGTCTCAACTAAGGATTTCACCCGTGAAGAGATCGATTATATTTTAAAGATTGCTGAGGCTGTTGAACCCCTTGCCGAGAAGGGTTCAGATATGCTCCATGGAAAGATTATGGCTACGCTTTTCTTTGAGCCGAGCACTAGGACTAGGCTTAGTTTCCAGACGGCCATGTACAAGATGGGAGGGAACGTTGTCGGGTTCGATGAGCCTGAAATCTCTTCTGTGGTGAAGGGCGAAACCTTAGCTGACACGGTTAGGGTTGTCGAGAAGTACTCCGATGTGATCGTTATGCGCCATCCACTCGAAGGTTCAGCCAGGTTCGCAGCAGAATACGCCAGGGTTCCAGTGATAAACGGAGGTTCCGGCGCTGAAGAACACCCAACTCAGGCGATGATGGATCTGTACACGATCCTCAAGGTGAAGAATAGGATAAACGGTTTGAATATAGCCATAGTGGGTGACCTTCGCTATGGAAGGGCTGTCCATTCTCTTGCCTACGCGCTTTCACTTTATGACGTGAAGCTCAACTTGATTTCTCCGAGTCTTCTGAGGATGCGCCGAGAAGTCTTAGAAGATATTCAAAACCGAATAGAAGTGGCTGAATACCCAGAAATCGAAGAAATACTTCCAGAGATCGATGTGCTCTATGTAACGCGGATTCAAAAAGAAAGGTTCCCTGATCTGGCAGAATACGAGAAAGTTAGGGGCACATACGTGGTCAATCTTGACGTGCTGAGAGGCGCGAAGGAGGACCTAATT
>CAYURV010000163.1:0-3015 GCA_964447115.1 uncultured Candidatus Bathyarchaeia archaeon | reverse complement strand
AACAGGCGATGAACATTTCCTAAATATGCCAGAAACGACATTCATTGAATAACACGCAAATATTTTATCAGGCTAGGTAGTAATGTATATAAGTGTATTTTTCTACTTTTCTCTTGGTGGAGAAAATGACTGTCACAGTAAAAATCGAGGATGTAAAAAAAGAAAAGGTGGACAAGTTTCTTGCCTCTTTGTTTCTGCGGGAAGGTATTAAGATGACCGTCCAAGAGGCGATCAGTCTGATGGTGGACTACGCTTTGGAAAACGAAGAGGAAATTATCAAAAGATTCAAAGAGCTGCCCCCTCTTGAGAAGGACCCAGCGTGGGAATCTCTTGAGAATCCAAAACATTGGGGGGTTAAAGATTCCTCAAAGAGAATAGACGAATTCATTTATGGGAGATAGATTGCATGGCTGTTCTCATCGACACAAGCGTTTTCGTGGCATTACGAAACGCTGATGATGAGTTTCACGTAAGGAGCAAAGAGCTAATGAGGAGAGCTTTAAAGGGTGAATTCGGCAGGATATACACGTCAGACTATGTGATAGATGAGGCAATAACAACAGCCTTGATAAGAACTAAAAGGCACGATCTTGCCCTAGACCTGGGCAGATACATCATTGATTCACCGCGAATCACAAAACTGTGGGTTTCAGAAGATTCCTTCAATGTGGCATGGGAAAAGTTTCAGGCCTTTGCAGATAGACCTATGAGCTTCACCGACTGCGCTTCGCTGGCTTTAATGGAAAAAAACCACATCAGACAGGTGATGAGCTTCGACTCCGGTTTCGACAGAGTGGTCCAAAGAATCTACTAGACAACTATTCAACTGTTCGGGCCATTTTAGCGGGGGAATATAGATTCGCAGCTCATGGGTTCAAATCCCATCGCCGGCTTTCACAGCTGCCTCTTGAACTTTTGGGAAAAGCTAGGATATGTAGGTTGTGTCCTTTTCTCTGCCTCTTCTAGCCAGGTCGGAGATGATTCCGCCCGGTCGGCTCACAATTTCTTTCTCGAAGGCTTCGGCTCTCTTCTTGAGGTCACTCAGGTCAATTTCAATGTTAGTAAGTTGCACCAATTTCTCAAGCATATCATAGGCAGCTTTAGGATATGTCCCCTCAACGTAGATTGGGACCGCGACCCATAGGCTGACGACGTCGATCTTCTTCTTTCTTGATCTCCAAAGTATCTCGCTATACACGCTTGTGGGGCCTCTGTAATTGGTGAGCTCAACGCCTGCTTTTTCCAGCTGAGTTAAAACCTTCTTGTTGTTTGTTGATGCTGTTATGAGAGATTCGTTCATGTGAGAGATGTCTGCGAGATACCCACCAATCGTGTAGATTCGCCTTATGTGAAATTCTTTGGCTAGGCTCAGGACAGCTTCCGCGTATCTGGGCCAGTCGTGGTGTGGTTCGAAGCCGAGAAGCAATATAAGATCGTTCTTTCCTTTCTTGTTCTTCCAATAGAAGAGTTCGTTCTTTGGGGAAATGTATGATTGCATCAATCCTTGTTCTATTGAGGCTAAAGGTCTTTGCATGAAATAATCATGAAACCTTTCAGGCGGGATCTCGCCGAATTTCTTTGCACCGATCTTGTCGACTATATATTTGATAGTGAATGTCGAAACTTTGCCTGCGTTTCCCCAGCCCTCTAACCCCATGATCATTATGGCGTTGTGAAGTTGAACCTTTTTATCGATCCTTAATTCCGTTTTCATCCGGTTTTCTCCATTACATCAATAGTGCAGATTGTCATTTTTTCTTCAGCAAGTCTAAGAATTCTTCTCTTGTCATACCAGCTTGTTGTATGATTGAGAGCAATGTTCCTTTCTTTATGGTTTTGTGGCGTGGAACAGTCAGCTTGTGTTTTCCGTTTGTTAGGTATGTGACTACCTCTTTGATGCACTATTCTGAATCCAGCTTTGTTGAAGGTTTTGATAATCATGCGCCACGACAGAGATGGAAGCTTTTCAGACAGTTATCTCCACCAGCTCTCTCTTCCACTTTAGCTGGTCTAACTCTTCTAGGAAGGCTTCCAAGTATCCCTCGATGGCTTCTCGTATGTTGGTTAAGGCTTGTTGGCGATTCTCTCCTTGACTGATGACTCCTGGAAGCTCCATACATTGAGCCGAGTATCCACCTTCAGGTTCCTCTCTCAATATTACCGTGAACTTTCGACCCTTGACTTCTACCACAGGTTCACACCACAGTAACCAACGTTACTCAGTTGATATAAACTTTAACATGCCCTTCTTCTTTGGATAAGAAAGGACCCATGAGCAGTTCTATATAGTTATTTTCCGTCGGGCAAAATCCAAAAAAGTCCTTAGGGCTTCTTTGGGCAAATCGCTGATGTAGCTTTCTTCAACTATATGCTCTTTCTCGTTATGAAAATGTTTAGGGTAAGTCTTCAGTTTCCTTGCCTCTCGATCCGGTAAGTTATTGTGCCTATATATTGTTCCGTCAACAGCCCTTCTTTCCTAGTGATACGCATAGGTTCCCGGCCTCTTTTCCGATAGCCATACATCAATATAGCTTCCGTCCGAAAGGAGGATCCTCAACTTTCCCTCAACAACTCTCGTTCCCCGCACGATGTCAGGGAATTCTGATGCTGCTATATAGGCGAGGTTTTTGTAGGTTTCATCCCTTGAACTCAACTGCCAATATGCTCCTTTAAAAGGGACTTCACTTTCTCGGTTCTAGTCTCTAGGTACTCGAGTTTGGTTAGATCCTCAAAGCACTCAGACTCCGAAACCTCGGCTCTCTCGAGTTTGTCCCATAGCTCGTTGAAAGAATGGATATTGTGTTTGCTCAGAATCTTTGACATCTCAGCCTTGAGAGACCTTAGCTCAAACTCTAGGTAGGTGCGAATTCCTTCTTTGATTAACTCGCCCTTGGGTATGTCCAGCTCTTTCTCAACCCTCTTCACGGTCACAGTCATAGCGCGCTTCTCCACGTCTCTTTATCATAAGCTAAGATTTAAAGATTAGATTCCTTGGCTGTTTTATAGTCGATGGAC
>CAYURV010000162.1:0-3015 GCA_964447115.1 uncultured Candidatus Bathyarchaeia archaeon | reverse complement strand
CCATCACAGTCCTAATGTCCTCACATTTGATCTCTCGGCCTAGCTCTGGAAACTCAGACATACCGCTGAGTACGATGTCTACGTTTAGGTCGCCTATCACAAGAAATCTTTTCAAAGGAGCACCTGCCTAACCTAATCCTTTTGTTTGAAAATATACAATGTCTAGAGATTTATTTAACAATGTTTAGGACCTGTCAAGCTGAACAAGAAATGATGTCTGATGTTAACCTAGGATTTCTGCGCAATGTGTTCGATTACAGATTCAAAGATGAGTTTACCGTCGCCATATTTTTGCAGTTTCTTCATCCTTGTCCAATCTGGAAGCTGCCAACTGTAAAAGGCTCTCTCGGGGTGCGGCATTAGACCGAACACAGTTCCCTCCGGATTGCAGACACCAGCAATGTCATAAAAGGAACCGTTGGGATTCAGGGGGTACTTGCCTTCTGCGGACTCGCCCTTCTCGTCGCAGTACCTGAAGACCAACTGGTCGTTATCCAGAAGCTTCTGGAGATAGTCTTTTTCTTTCTCGCTCGAAAAGAGGAATCTGCCTTCAGCGTGGGCAACAGGGATTCTCAGGACCTTTTCACCTGGAACCTTTCTTGTAAATACACATCTTCCTCTATTCTCGTGTCTGAGGTACACCCAGCGGCATCGGTAGCCTATTGGGATGTTTGTCGCCAATGCCGCCTCAGGATACTCGCTTGCACCATTAAAGCCCGGCAGCAGACCAGCCTCGACCAGCATCTGGAAGCCATTACATATGCCTAGAACCGGCTTGCCTTGATCAACAAAGACTTTTAAGTCTTTCCCGAGTTTGGCGAGGAAGCCCTTCGCCAATATGGCTCCAGCCCTAACATAGTCGCCAAAAGAGAAGCCGCCCGGGAAGACGAGGGCGTCGTATTCAAGCAGTCTGTGACTCTTGACCAACTGGTTTAGGTGGACGATCTCGGCTTTTACTCTCAGGTCTTCGAAGGACCTCTTTGTCTCAGCGTCGCAGTTGGTCCCGCCGACTCTGACAATACAGACCTCTATGTCTACCTTTTTCATCTTATCACGCTCTGAAAGGTGTCTTCCAAGCCTCCATCAATGCTGCGAGACTTGCCTCAACAGCTTTCTCGCCGCCCAAACCCCAGACTGATAGGCTCCGTCCCTTTCTGACTTTGCCGACCAAAGAGTAGATGGCGCCTTCCATGAGAGCCTCAAATCTTTCCTTCCTTACCTTGGGAACTTCAACCAGGAATCGGCTGTTTGATTCAGAGAACAAAAGAACGTCGTCTCTCTGTATCTCCTTAGATTGAGGTACATTGCTCAACCAGATATCCAAACCATAACCCCCGGAAAAGGCCATCTCAGCAGCTGTTATGGCTAAGCCTCCTTCAGAAAGATCGTGACAAGCCCGAACACATCCCGCGTCAATAGCCCTGGTCATTCTGTTCATAGTCTTTCTGGCATCCTTAAGCCTAACTCGCGGAACAGATCTTCCGATAAAACCTCGCATCTTATAATACTCGGAGCCCCCTAGCTCAGCGTATGTCCTTCCGACAAGATAGACGAGGTCTCCGGGCATTTTCAGATCCATAGAGACAGTTCTCCTAGCATCTGGAAGTATCCCGAGCGCAGTGATTAGAAGCGTCGGTGTAACCGGCCCTAAAGGCGATTCATTGTAAAGGCTGTCCTTACCAGAGATGAAAGGTGTCCCGAACCCTTTAGCGAAACGGTAACAAGCCTCGCAGGCCCTAACTAGTGAACCGAGCCTGTCGGGTTTCTCAGGGCTACCCCAGACGAAATTGTCGAGTAGAGCTATTCTTCGGCCTCCTACTGCCACATTGTTCCGAATAGCTTCGTCGATAGCAGAAGCAGCCATCCAATATGGATCGATCTTACCGTACTGGGGATTCATCCCACAGGAAACCGCGAGCCCCTTCCACGAGTCCTTTAGGGGCTTTATGACTGCGGCGTCGCTGGGCCCATCATATTTTCCGCAAAGTGGCTTGAGGACAGTGTTCCCCTTGACCTCATGGTCATAGGTTCTTATGACAGCCTCCTTGCTTGCGACGTTAGGTGAACTCAGAATCCTCATAAGCA
The DNA here is from genome assembly GCA_964447115.1 of uncultured Candidatus Bathyarchaeia archaeon. GTDB lineage: Archaea > Thermoproteota > Bathyarchaeia > Bathyarchaeales > DTEX01 > CAYRBK01. The sequence goes on along the minus strand of CAYURV010000162.1, from coordinate 930 downwards.
CATTGTTTAGGTCTTTAGGCTCATCGAGAAATGGTTCGACAAGATCGGACTCTTTCCATTCAGCCAGCCTTCGGACCTTCGGAGGGCTGAAAAGGAAATCCATATCCAGTTGAGCGACAATAGAGCCTTGGAAGCTTAGCCTAAGAGTCTCGTCTTCGGTCAGCCTCCCGATCGGAGTGGCTTCAACATCCTCGGATTCGAAGATTTCCAAGACCTTTCCTAAGTTCTCGTCCGGGACTGTGATGAGCATTCTCTCTTGGGATTCGGATATGTAGATCTCCCAGGGTGGTATCTTCTGGTATTTCAATGGAACCTTTTCAAGATCGACGAAGGCTCCGCATCCAAATTTGTGAGCTGTCTCGCCAACAGCGCTTGACAGTCCGCCCCCACCCAGATCGGTTATCGAGGAAGCCAGTTCAAGATCCCTTATCGCTATGATAGCCCGTTTGAGTTTCTCTTCCTCGATTGGGTTCGCTATCTGGACGGCCGGTCTTGAAACCATCTCAGACTCCTCGGTGAGCTCTAAAGATGCGAAGGTTACACCGTGGATTCCGTCCCTGCCCGTTCTGCCTCCAGCTAGAACTATGTGATGCCCTGGCTTGGCGTTCTTGACGTATTTCTTTATCGGGAGAGTTCCCATGCATCCGCAGTAGACGACGACGTTTCCAATGTAGCTCTCATCAAAGTATATGCCTCCGTTGACAGTTGGGATTCCCATGTTGTTTCCGTAGCTGCCGATGCCTGCGACGACCCCTCGAAAGACATACTTCGGATGCTTCACACCTTGAGGCAGCCCACCAAAGTCATAGTCTAAAGGCCCGAAACCGAGAACATCAGTGCAGGCTACGGGGTCAGCCCAGACTCCAAGCACATCGCGGATCACGCCGCCTGTTCCAGTTGCAGCGCCACCGAAGGGTTCTATGGCTGAGG
>CAYURV010000161.1:0-3031 GCA_964447115.1 uncultured Candidatus Bathyarchaeia archaeon | reverse complement strand
ATGGGTTCGCCGATGATGCTCCATCCTTCTGCAGCTAGGGCTGCAGAGGCATAGAGCGGTACAAATGCGGATCTTAGGTCGACACCATTATTTCCCGCGTCTGAGGCCACAACCCGGATACCCGCGACTTTCTCGTCTCGATTAAGCCTTTCGACTTCTATTCTTCCACGGACCTTCTCCATCAATCTTTTTCTGTTCACATTATAGGCTTTGAGTTGTCTGATGATCTTATCTGTTTCATCGTCGATGAGTCTCTGGTAAAGATCCGCGTGGAGAGTTTCAGGTTCAGGACCAGCAAACAAGGAGAAGTACTGCTCCCGGAAAGCTGGCGGCATAGCTCCCAATGTTCCCTTTTTTCTATCCTTGCTCAAGGGCTAACCCCTATATAGCAAAGACAAGGAGCCTTTTAAATCTACATCAACTAGATGGGGGAAATTAAGAGTTGCCACTAAGGTCCTCCGTATCCCCTTTTTTTGAGGAACGGACTGTACTCTGTTCCTTTGATGTTTCTGAGTTTTGCCTTAAGCCTTACTGTGATCAAACATTCGGCATCTGGCCCGTAGGGTCCTTGGGCAAGTACGTCACCTTCCGGTCCTAGGGCAAGGGAGCAGCCTATGACCTTTCTCCCTTTCCAAGGTCCAGCTGTTATCCATCCAACATTACTTACACCTACTATCGTGATCCCATACAGTTTGCATAGTTGTCTATATGATTCGATCCAGAATTGGCCGTAGGGCTCCTTGGCATTATCATGGTCAGCCTTTACGGCCCAGGCGGAAGGCGAAAATATGAAGTGGGCTCCCATTCTGGCTTGAACGTGGCCAATTGCCAAAGAATCTTGGAAATTGTCGGCGCAGATGTTTACCGCTATCGTGCCAAACCTCGTCTCGGCAACAGAGAGCATGTTGCCAATGCTGTAGAGATCGTGGGCTATTGCCAGCTCATTGATCTTTCTATGTTTGACAAGGATCTCTCCATTTTCATCGGCAAGGATAGCTGAGTTGTAAATTCGGCTGCCAACTCGCTCGGAAAGACCGGCTACTACGATTATCCCGTTGTGTTTGGCGGCCTGGCAGAGTCTACTAGATGTCTCGCCAGGAATCGGCTTAGCTAGTTCGCGGGCGCTTGGATGGGCCCAGCCTATGTCGAGGCACTCAGGCAAGACTATAACTTGACAGTCTTTCCTTCGGGCTTCGCTTACCATTTTCTCTGCATGTTCAAGGTTTTCGTCTACCTTTCCGCCCTCAACTAACATCTGGCCCATCCCGAGCTTAAATTCGGGGAAAACCGCATTCATCTTACCAAATCCCGATGGATCATGCCATCTGAAGCATGATGTCTAGTGCGGCTTTGCTGTCCATAGCTGATTTTGTGGGGTGACCTGGATAAGGCGGAACCTCCACGTTCAAGAAGCCCGTGTAACCTATGTCTCTGAAGGCTCTCATGACCTCTGGCCACGGCACGTCGCCTTGGAGCAGAGGCTTGAATTGTAGGGTTGACCCTTCAAAGTCTTTCACGTGGACGCAGACGATAAGGTCTGAAAGATATCTGATCCATTGCTGTGGGAAGGCTAGAAGTTGGAAGTTGCCAACGTCGAAGTAAACTTTCACGTTGGGGTGGTTGATCTCCTCTACAAACCTGCGGAACTCAAGTGGGCTGTAGAGGAACCTGTTCCACACGTTTTCAATTCCGAGAACGACGCCGCAATCCTCAGCCACGGGCGCAGCTTCCAAGATGCCTTTCATGGACATGTCCCACATCTTTTGATATGAGACTTCTGGAACTGCTACTGCTGGGACTACGAGGAAGACGGGGGCTCCAATGTTAGCGGAAAACTCGCATCCTTTTTTAAGTACATCTATACCCTTCTTTCGGACCTTTTCATCGGGGCTTGCGAGGTTATACTTCCAGAACAGGCCTGAACAAAGGCTTGGCAGTTCAAGACCAAGAGACGATGCTTTATCGGCTATGGCTTTCCTTTCTTCTTTGGTTGCTTCAATGTTCTTTTCGTCGAGGTTCAATTCGACTCCGTCATATCCAAGCTCGCATGATGTTTCCAGTACCTTCTCAACCGCGAAGTTTGACGGATAGATCCAGGCGTTTACTCCTTTCTTCATCGGATCTCACCTCCTATGTTATTGGGAGCACTACGGGTTTTCCCGTTTCCATAGACTTCCTTACGGCGAGAGTGAACTCCAAAGTCTTCGCTCCTTCCTGTATTGGGATTCTCGTCTCCTTATCCTTTTGGACTGCTCGGATTAAATCTTTGGCCTCGAGAAGGAAAACGTCCCTCTCTTCTGAGACTGTAGTCGTTTTTTCAGGGGTCTTTGTCGAATAAAGAGTCAAAGAACCAGGGCTCTCAGAATACATTGTATGACTCCTGCTCGCAATCAGCCAACGGAGCCACCACTGAGAAGGAATCCCCCATGTCGTTGCCACTATCGACCCGACGGCTCCAGACTTGAATCTAAACGTTGAACTGCTCACGTCCTCAATCGTGAGGTCCGGCACATCTGTCCAGAAGACCTTGTTCATCTGGCCATAAGCAACTTCCACATCCCCGCACAGGTGGCGAAGCACGTCGAATAGGTGAGTAGACTGTTCGACAATCTGTCCTCCGCTCTTGTTCTTGTCTCTCCACCAGCCTCCTCCTAGAAAGTGGCACCAATACCAGCCTAGGGCTAGACCTACTTCTCCAGCTTCGTTATGGATAAGGCGCTTAGCCTCCTCGACGCCGTAGCCGAATCTGGAGCAGTACCCAACTTGGCTTCTAACGTCGGCCTTCTCGATATCTCTGACCATCGCCCTCGCAAGGTTCATGTCTAAGGCTATGGGTTTCTCAATGAAGATGTGAATGCCCTTCTCCGCCGCAACTGTGACTTCGTCTTCGTGGGCAAAGGGAGGCAGACAGATCCAGACTATGTCCAGCGTCTCCTTGTCAAGCATCCCACGCCAATCAGTGTAAGGTTTGCCGCCGTATTTTTCAGAGAAAGATCTCGCCTTGTCCTCGACGATGTCCGCAAAAGCAACC
>CAYURV010000160.1:0-3067 GCA_964447115.1 uncultured Candidatus Bathyarchaeia archaeon | reverse complement strand
ACGGTTGTCAGGTTGAAACCTCCGCCTATGAGGAAACAGACTCCAGCGATTTTACTTACAACCATCATTTTCTTTATTGTCGGTTTATTCCGTCTGTAGTATGCCATCATTTGGACAATCAAGCCTGTGAGATCCTCATCTGCTAGGTTGGCTTTCTTTTTCTCATAGTCGTCTTTTATGTCTGTGGCACCGTCCAAGATCTCAGAGCTCGAGATGAGCCATCTTAAGGAGACGCCGAATGCGAGGAACCCGAGTATGCCGAAGGTGAGCTGGGGTGGTAGCAGGCTTTGAGCCTTCACAAGTGCAAGTATGTTCTGGACGCCGATGCTTATAGCTAGTGCCATGGCGATTCCTCCGAAGGCTATGTTCATTATCGCGAGTGCGTAGAGGCTTCTCAATTCGCTTTGAACCTTTAACGCAGTTTTGGTAGTCACCTTTGTTCAACCTCAGATAGCCGTAATGCGTATTGGATAAATAAAGGGACGGGAAACTCAGTTACATACCTGAGGTTAACAGCGTAACTTCGTGTTGCCGCGAGATTTTTCCATGTAATGAGACTTTCATTTCCCTTCCGATAATCAGAGTTATAGGAAGAATAATAAGACGATTCGTGATATTCGGTCTTGGGGTTCAAAAAAATGGATAAGATTCAAATGAATAGAGAGGAATATCGAGATAAAGTCTATGCATGTTGGTTGGGGAAGAATATTGGAGGAACTTTGGGGGCACCTTACGAAGGAAAAAAATTCGTTAATAACCTGGATTTTTATCGTCCTGTGCCCCAGAAAGCTGCACCAAACGATGATCTAGATTTGCAGCTTGTCTGGCTTAAAATGTTAGAGGATGTAGGCATAAATCCATCATTAGAGGACTTTGCTGGATATTGGAGACGTTATGCTTCTGCCTATCCTTGGAACGAATATGGCTTCCTATCTCGGAACCTAAAACGAGGATTACTGCCTCCTGTCGCCGGTTGTTTTGAGAACTACTTTGTAGACGAGATGGGTTCACCCATCAGAAGCGAAATTTGGGCGTGTATTGCGCCCGGAGATCCTCAATTATCAGCTTCCATGGCTTGGAAGGACGCGGTTATCGACCATTCAGGCGGGGAAGGAATGTACGGTGAGATGTTCTGGGCGGCTGTTGAAAGCGCAGCGTTCTTAGTGGAGGATCCCGAGACCTTGATCTTGATTGGTTTGTCCATGATCCCGTCACATTCAGCAATTTCTAGGGCCGTCCGTGAGGCTGTTTGGTGCTTTAAGAACGGAGTATCTTGGGCTGAAGCTAGAGAACGAGTGGTGACCTATTACGGGCATCATCAACCATGCCACGCGCCTCAGAATCACGCCTTCATAATACTAGGTTGGCTTTATGGCAAAGACTACGGAGATAGGCTCTGTAAGGCAGTAAACTGCGGTTATGACACGGATTGTACTGGAGCAACGTTAGGGGCTCTGCTTGGAATTATTGGCGGAACGAAAATGATACCACAGAAATGGGTTTCTCCTGTAGGTGAAGAGATTGTTCTACATCGTTTTACTGGAGAATTTGACGCGCCAGAGACGTTAATTGAGCTAACTGAAAGGACAGTGGCAATAGCAGAGAAAGTTTTCAAAGAAAAATCAGACTCAGTCATGTTTGGTGAGGAGAATAGAATTCCCAATAGCTTTCTATCGTTACTCTTCCGAAACGAAGAGTCGTTAGCCGCATTGAAACAAGATACGCAAGCTGCCATAGCCATGTGTGGCGATGTAGAAGTTACATTGCACTACTTTGGTGAGCCGATAATAAGACCTAACCTTGATAAAATGTTAGGAGTTTCATTGAGACAAGGGGGCGTGAATATGGAAGCAGACATTACATTAGATGTACAGGAAAGCTGGATGGTTAAACCGTTGGAACATGTAATGGGACAAAAACGTTTTCTCATCTACGCTCCAAAAGTACAAGATCGCAACATGATCAACGTTTGCATATCTCTCACTGATGGACACCGCGAAAAGGAGTTCGTAATACTAGGTCCCGATGAAGCAAAAGGCTATCCGAGCGGGGAAAACGTCCCCACTTGCCCCAACTGTCACGCTTGGATACATGCTTGTATCTGTAAGAAAAAAAGAAAATAGACTGCGAGAAAGCATTATGTCCCTTCCATTATACCAATCAAAAGCGACCTATCTTGGAACGCAGTTCTCTTAATCACGGTTATCAGAAATATTCTGCTAAGACAGATAACCCTTCAACAATGGAAAGGTTTTCTAGTACAGAAGCATTTTTCGTTCTGAGTACAATATGAGACGAATAAACTGGATAATCTTGTTGTGTGTCCTTTTATCCATATTCTCTTTGTGTCTACCGTCAAACGAATATGAGATGGCTCTTAGTTATCTAGCTTTCAGTGGCGAGAATCTTATTCAAGGAAAAGTGTGGACTCCCATCACAGCCCTTTTTCTGCATGCAGACCCGATGCATTTAGCTGGTAACATGATCTTCCTTTTTGTGTTTGGGAACACGCTGGAAAAAGAGATAGGATCAAAGAAGACGTTAGCCGCTTTCTTGATTGGGGGAATATTATCTTTTCTCTTGAGCACATATTTCTACGATCCAGGGACCCCTTTGATTGGTGCCTCGGCAGCTATTTTCACGCTAACCTCTATAGTCATGTTGGTGAAGCCCCTGAAGTTTTCTCTCCTTTTTCTCATGCCTCAAGGACTTGTCGCAATCCTCTATTTCATATACAATGTAGCTGCGGTTCATTTCGAAGTTCAAGGCAACATAGCCTTCATCTCTCACATAATTGGTTTCATTCTAGGAATACCATTAGGCATAGCTTGGAGCAAGGACTGGAAAAAGAATCTAGCAATAACATTTGGCTTATTGGTTGTTTTCTATATTCTGCAAATCTTCCTACTGCAGATTTTATGATAGATAAAAAGCAGGACCTTCTCGTTTTAGATGAAATATACCAGGAGCTCAGCAGTTTGAAACTCATGCGGTATAGTGGCTGAAGACCCAGAAGCCTTCATCTCAGAGCTTAAACGAGCCGTGCAAGGCTAAGACTCCTTTGCCC
>CAYURV010000159.1:0-3069 GCA_964447115.1 uncultured Candidatus Bathyarchaeia archaeon | reverse complement strand
TTCTGCTTCCTCACCGTTTCTAGCCAACGGCTTCTCGCAGAGAATCGCTTTGCCCTCCTCCGCTGCTAGCGTAGCCGCTTCGGAGTGCAGAAACGGAGGAAGCCCAATGTCCACTATGTCTATGTCTGGGTCTTTGCACAGTTCCTCGATCTCAGTGAAGGTATTGCGGATTCTCCATTTTTCCGCGAAGGGCTTCACGTCTCCAGGCAAAGCGCAGACAGCGACTACCTCAATCTCAGGGATTCCCTTGTATGCCAGCATGTGGAAATTATGAATTGTTCCGCCTCCAGCCAAACCTATTCTTACCTTCATTAAGACTCCTCCTTTCTATGAGTATATGTTGATGACAATAAAAGTCTAGTTATGACAATTGGCACCTGCTAGACTAGACGGCGGTAATCCAAGCTTTTCTCATAAAACCGGAAACATGTTCATCAGCTCCTCTCTATACTACCAGGTTACTTGTTATTGTCTGGATTCCCTTCACTTCTATATGGTGGACCGGGTAGTATCTGTACTGGGTCAGGTGCAAGTCCGATTTATTTACGTCCAAAATCAGTGGAAACCGATTCATCACTCAAAGCTTAAAGCTGAGCGCAAATTAGCGAAAGTATTAGCGCCTCACAGATTCTCGACTATCCACAGTAGCTTTGATCTTTCGCCCAAAAACCTTAAAAGTGGGAAAGAACTATTTGAATTATTAGGTGGGAAAAATGGAAATCGTGGTCGAAATGGACGCCAAGGGTCGAATCGTGATTCCTTCAGGTTTAAGGCGGGGGCTGACCTCCAAAAGAATGATATTAAGGAGAGCAAACGGTCATCTTGAGTTGATACCGCTCCCCAACCCAGGTTCCCTTAAAGGCAAGTATAAGATCGATGGTAGAATCGAGGATATAGAGGAACTCCAAGAGCAGAAGCTGCTGGAGCGAGTCTGAGATGTCAAAGGTGCCGACAAGGCTTGTCGTCGACACCGTTCTATTCATCTCGTATTTAAGGGAAGACGAGTTGTCCGATAGAGCTGAGATAATAATAGACGGTGCCCTAACTAAGAAAACCTCACTCCTGGCCTCCTCAGAGATGTACGACGACCTCATAAGTGCTTACCGAACAGGGGGATACAAGCCGAATGAGATAAGGAACATACTTCTTGATCTCCGGGCAATACCCCACGAGGTAGTGCCCACAACTCTCAACATAGCGATCCTTGCCATGGATCTGTACTCGAAGTATGGCGGCAGTAGGAGGCTTCATTACTTTGACGCCTTCCATGTGGCGACAGCGTCAACAATAGGTGAACCGTTAATTACAAGCGACAAGTTCATCCTCGAAAACGCCAGAAGCCTAAGGATAAAAACAATCGATCTGAAAGAAATCCAAAAGAACGTCGATGGACCGGGCTAGGTGCATATTTTCGTCTATAATCTTCGCAAAAAGTAAAAATCGGGCTGATTCTTGCGCACAGCTCACAGGATTCAGACCAATTTCTACGATGTTTTCACCGCGAGAACCTCTCACTCGAAAACATTGAATTTTTAGCTCTGTTTTAATGGCATCTTTGTTCTACTGCATATTCCCTATTTTTGACAAGAACCTCTTAATCTCTCGTTTGTGCGTTCTCAATGCGTGTGCCTTTGGAATTTAGTAATTTGTCCAGCCATGGCTGACATGGTAAATCACGGTCTTCTACAGAGAATGACTTAATCTTCATTCCAGTCCCTAGAATCTTGTTCGCTTTTTCCATGAATTCTTTGAAGCTGCGAGGTTCAATTGTTAGAACACCTTTTGCGGTTCCCCAATTCTTCCAATCGCTATGGGGAGGAGAAATGCTTGCTGCCTCCAACTCCGCTATATCTTCTTGACTCAATTTCCTTTGGAGGGTCACCTCAACATGAATGTGAGCCCAGTTATCGATTCTTGAAAAATTTATTGCTGCGAGGAAGAAAAGTTTCTTGCCTTCAACTAACCTATTCAGCCTATTTTCTTTCTTCATCCGTCCTGTATCCATTTCTTTGCCTAAAGTTTTCATTATGCCTTGCTTCAAACTTGTGAGCATTTTCCAGTCCACATCATCTAGCTCGGTCTGTGGCACATTAGCATGCTCTAACTTTAGTGCAGTGACCTTTGCTACGCCCTCTATATCATTGATTTTTTGCACTTCCTGTTGATACTCGTCTTCGCTTCTAGCATGAAAAGTCATAGATAGATCAGCGCCACTTCCAGTTGGAATAACAGTATTTGTTGTCGCTCCATCGTAATATTCCAGCTTGGCTTTGAGTTCTTCAATCACATTATATCTAAACAAAGGATTTCGCAGGTTGATGAAAGCTTCAGCCCAAATCCATTCTCCGCCAAAAATCCACGGCGTAAGGCTAATTGTATAGTACAGGATTATCCTTGCTTCCTTTAACCTTTCAGTTCTCGCCTGAACATCTTCCTCAGAGACCTTTAGACCTTCAGCTAACTCAGCTATTGTTCCTTTCCAATCATGGCTTTGAAGATTTTTAAGGATTCTTATGTCAACTTCGTCGATCATCATAGAGCATCAAGATTAGCATATTATTCAGCGTCTTAAAAAAAATAATGTTCAAACATCATGCGAACATGAGCACAAATTAAGCAGATACAATACTCACTAGACATTATTTCCGCGGGAAGTGTCTTGCTATCCTCGTTTTTGTTTGGTGGACCGGGCGGGATTCGAACCCGCGGCCTCCGCCGTGCGAGGGCGGCATTCATACCGAACTGAACTACCGGCCCTTATTATATGCTTCTCGCTTTCTTAGAAAGGCTCGGCCACGATTTAACTTTTGTGCGTGCCACTTAAGAAGAGTCGATTCGGATACGAAAAACATATATTGGGTTTCCCTTTCTGAAATGATTGTCGGGCGGTAGCTCAGCTTGGCAGAGCTTCCGAACCAGCCATGAGAAAGGGCTGATGGAGATGCTGTAGGCGTCTACCCCGGCGGTGGATGCTACTCAGCCTGCCGAGCGCACAGAAACCGGACCGTCGCAGGAGAGCCGAGGTAGGCCCGCGGCTCGGCGAATTCAAAATAGGATGGCGAAGAAAGC
>CAYURV010000158.1:0-3089 GCA_964447115.1 uncultured Candidatus Bathyarchaeia archaeon | reverse complement strand
TCTGTTCTGTACTGGAAGACTACGCCAAGCTTCAGCCCTCTTCTTCTGGCATTCGCTATCATATCATCTGCTTCTCCTACCGTTATAGCCATGGGCTTCTCCACGAGAACATGTTTAACGCTGTCGAGAGCTCTCATGACCATGGGATAGTGGAGAAAATGCGGCGTACAGACCGTCACAGCATCGAGCTCTTCAAGCTCTAGCATCTTCTCGTAGTCATTGTACCATTTCACGCCATAGGCGGATGCTACTGATCTGCCTTCTTCTTCGTCTATGTCGGCAACAGCCAGAAGCTCGGCCTCTTCGGTGGAGAGAATGCCCTTTATATGGACCTTTCCAATCCCCTTTACACCTATTACGCCGAATCTTACCTTGTCCATAATCTTCCCTGCGCTGCGAGAAGATCATACTCTTCAAGTTTCTATCTCTTGCGGTCTGGGAGGCGCGGTTTGCCTGGCTGATTGTGTGACGGTCTTTGGTGTTTCATTTAAGATGAGAAACCTTGACTGGCTCCCCGGTGTCCATAGACTTGTTGGCGGCCAGTGTTACTTCAAGTGTTCTCAACCCGTCGGAGTATGGGCAAAGTATTTTTGAGGTGTCGTTTAGTCGGACGGCATCGATGAACGCATTATCCTCTATCTCGAATATGTCCGGCTCTCCTGGTATTTCCTGTGGCTTCTTGTCCGGCTGAAGTAGCTTCAAGGAATGCTCCCAATCAGTGAAAAGAGCGGTTGTGTTGACTGCATATACATTTAGGATTATTCCTCCGCCTCCTCCATTCGCTGAACAAGAAGCCCAAAGGTTTCCGATGGCTCCGTTAGTAAACTTGAGGTTTACGACGCTTGCGTCCTCAATGCTGTAAGCAGGAGGCATATCCTTATTGAAGCCCTTCGCGGGAAACGCATGCACCTCTACCACCTCGCCGCATAGGAAACGTGAGACATCAACCGAATGGGTTACTTGCTCGTGGAATTGTCCGCCACTCTTATCTTTCTGGATCCACCAGTGCCAGATTATGGCGTCAGGCGATGCCTTTGGAGTTTCACCGATCCAGCCTCCTAACACGAGGACAGGAGGATCTTGTTTAAGAATCTCTCTGACCTTCTGCACGCCATTCCTGTACCTAGTCATGTAGCCGACGCTTGTCATGACTTTTTTCTTCTCAGCAGCTGAGGTGATCTCTCTTGCTTGATTTAAGTAGAGGTTGATGGGTTTCTCGACGAAGAAAGGTACGCCCCGATCGATCGCATAAAGCTCCGAACCATGAGCAAACGGTGGCAAGCAGAAGTATGTAGCGTCGAGCCCAACTTCCTCAAACATCCTTTCAGCCTTATCGTAGACAGCTGCATCTTTTACGCCGTATTGGTTCGCAACCGTCTTTGCCCGATCTAGATTGATGTCACAGAATGCGGAAAGCGTCACGTAAGGATTCTTAACCAGTCCTTTAAGGTGTTCGACAGCAATTCCGCCGCAACCGACAAACCCGACTCGAACCTTCTCAGCCATAAATCACTACCTCCTTTTACTAGATGAAACGTTTCAGATACCTAACGCAATTGGGCAAAGCCTTATGGGGGTCACTTGGAACCCGGCATTCGAGAGCCATGAAGTTCTTGTACCCAGCCTTCTTCAGAATTTTGAAAGATGATTCGAAGTCAGTGTGCCCAAGCCCTGGGAGAATCCTGTTGCTATCGGCGAGGTGTATGTGGTGAATGTAGTTCGTTGCTTTATCTAGGCTGGCTGGGATATCTGCCTCTTCGATGTTCATGTGGAAGAAGTCAGCCATGATCTTCACGTGTTCTCTCCCAACGGCTTCGCATATTTCTACAGCTTGCTCAAGCCTGTTGATGAAATGGGTCTCATAGCGGTTTAAAGGTTCGAGGAGCACACAGGCGCCCACATCGTCCGCACACTCACCCAAGACTTTGCATTCTTCTGTGAGAATCTGCTTCTCCGCTTCCTTCACGTCTGAAACCCAAGGATACAAGTCTGATATTTTCGGACTGCCGAAGGTCGGAACGGTTATTACGCCGATTCCTCCAAGATCCGCGCATGCTATGAGCCTTTCCTTTACGCCTTCGATAGCAGTCTCTCTTGCCCTTCGATCTTCGCCTAGAAGGTCTCCTCCGTAACCTGCACAGACTGTGGAGAACTTCACTTTTGATGTGCTTAGGGCTGATTTGACCTCCTTAAGCCTTTGGGGTAAGTCGCTGCCCCAGACCTCTAAGCCTTCGAATCCATACTTTTCCATGTTGGTTAATTTCTCTGAAAGGGTTTTTCCAGGAACCATGTTTTCTTGAACAGACAATTTCATTTAGATTCGCCTTCTTTTCCAGTTAACCGATAGAATGTTCTTAGAACCTATTTATAACTTAGGACTGTTTTTGCGCAATGAAGGAGCTCTCTCTTCTCTAGAACCTTAGCCTTCATTGACCTAGACAGGTTTCTGCATCCAAAGCCTAATCGTCTCGAACCACAGTATGATGCAGGCTGAGACTCCGAACATTATGGCTACGAGGTTGTGTATGCCTCCGCTTTGGCCATAGAGAACCAAGTAGATCATAAGCATGGTTGTAAACCAGACTGAGTAGAAAAGGTATCGGGGAATCATGAAACGGCCTAAACGCGTGAAGAAGGTTAGGACGCCGACCTTGACCTCTCTCGTTAAGAAGTATTCTCCTCTAAGGTTCTTTTCCACCAAGCCTAACGCCAGCAGCTTGTCTAAGTGATGGGCTGCCACGCTTGGGCTGGAGAAACCGAGCGCACGCTGAATCTCGCGGACGCCGACCGGAGAGCTCTGAGCCTTAAGCATGAACCAGTAGACCTGCAGGGTCTTTCCTCTTAAGTTGGACTCGATCTCGGCCAAGGAGGCGTCACTCATCCGCATCCGCCAACCCTATATAGACAGTGGGGATATTAAAGGCTAACATTGAAAACGTCTCTGAAAAATCGGGGAAACTCTTAAATCAAACAGCCAAAAAAGGAGAAGATGTGGCCGCCGTAACGTAGAGGAAAGCGATAGTCACCTATCCGCGGAACCTGGAAGCGTACAGGCCTGTGGAGCCTGGAGGCCGGGTTCAAATCCCGGC
>CAYURV010000157.1:1463-3095 GCA_964447115.1 uncultured Candidatus Bathyarchaeia archaeon | reverse complement strand
AGGGCATAAGAAACATATTGGCAGAGGCGAAGAAGCTGGGGACTGTGACCTATGTTTCAATCGAGGGCGGGGAACCCTTCCTTTACTATCCAATCATGATAAAGGCTGTTAGAGAAGCCGTTGGCCTCGGGTTCGCTGTGGAGGTGCTCTCAAACTGTTATTGGGCAAGTTGTCAAGAGGACGCCTTGGAATGGCTTCGACCCATAGCTGAGACTGGGGACGTGAAACTGAGCCTGAGCAGCGACCCCTACCACGGCGAAAATTGGATAACAGACGAGGCGAGAAACGCTGCGAAAATCGCGAAAACTTTGAATATTAAAGCAAGCGTGCTCGCCGTGAAATGTTCAAGAGCTATAACTCCGTGCCCCAATGAGGTGGAAGGGGTGAACATCGGCTTAGGCGACTTGATGTACCGCGGTAGAGCGGCATCCGAATTGGCGCAAGAGGCTGAGAAAAAGCCTTGGCGTGAATTCTCGAAATGCCCCTATGAGGACCTTGCCAATCCAGGAAGAGTTCATGTCGACCCTCTCGGACACGTTCATGTCTGTCAAGGTATCTCCATAGGCAACGCTTGGCAGAAGCCCTTTTCTGAAATAATCAGGGAGTACAGCCCCCTTGGCAACCCGATTCTTGAACCCTTAACCCTTGGCGGTCCAACGGCGTTGGTCGAGAAGTTTGACTTGCCCCATGACCAACTTTACGCCGACGCATGCCATTTGTGTTACGAGGCGCGCTGTAAGTTGCGGGAAAGATATCCCGACATGCTTGCTCCTGACCAGATGTATGGCGAGTTTGGATAGATTCTTTGACACAATTAGACCTTAGAGTGTCCAACACTCTCGCCTAGGCTATTCTAAAGTAATCCTTAAATCGCCCAGATTTCTTGAGCTAGGCTCATATTCCGTTCGGGGCACTAGGCATGCGAGAGTATTTTGTCAGCCTCATCGTTGGGCTGGTTGTCCTTTGCGTCATGTCTTGGCTAATCGTAACTTTCGTAGCGTATCCCGAAGTCAAGAACTTGCCACTTCACACTTATGCTACAGTCTCAAGAATCATAATCACCCTTCTAATCTCTGTTGCCTGGGGGCTTTCCTTTGGGATACTTGCCGCCACAAACAAGTTGGCATCGCTGATTGTCACGCCTTTCATAGATTTACTCCAGTCCATTCCGATACTCGGATACTTCCCTGTTGTCATAGGTTTCCTTTTCGCTCTTGGTCCCTTGGGCATCGAATTCTCAGTCATCATCCTGCTCTTCACATCCATGGCTTGGGCTATCTTCTTCGGGGTTTTGGGAGCGGTGAGCGGCATCCCAGCGAACGTTGCTGAAGCCTCGCGAGCTTTCGGCTTGTCAGGTTGGCGTTACATCAGGCATGTAGTGTTACCGGCGATTACGCCTGCTGTTGTTTCGGGGGCAAATCTGGCATGGTGTGACGGCTGGTTCTTCATGATTGCTGCGGAATACATTCAATATGAGGGAAGGGTTGTGCCGCCTCCTTCAGGAGGGTTGGGCTACCTCCTTGCACGGGCTGCCTACTATTACAAGGACATGAATCTATCCGTAGTTCTACTTATCTTCATAACCTTCATCGTCGTTTATTTCAACGTTTTGACTTGGCACAGATTGATGGA
>CAYURV010000157.1:0-1363 GCA_964447115.1 uncultured Candidatus Bathyarchaeia archaeon | reverse complement strand
CCGAGAATCGCCCTTGAATTCACATGTATCATAATGCTGGTCCTTGACATGATATGGTACATGTTCATCAACATTCTAAGCGCAGTCAAAAATATCCCAGCAGACCTCAGGGAGGTCGGTCAGCTCTTGGGGCTTAAAGGTTACAATAGGCTGAGACACCTAGTCATCCCCTACATTCTACCCGCAATCGTCACAGGAAGCATTCTTTCGTGGGGAACGGGCTGGAACACAATAATCTTTGCCGAGTACATGCCATCGACAGAGCCAGGGGTTCCATCACTCTCAGTTCCAGGCATAGGCTCATTGTTGGACAAGGCTGGATACGAGTATGGAAATACCATTATCCTCATTTTCCTGCTCGGCGTAATCGCAGCAATCGTGCTCTTCATGGAAGGAGCCATCTGGAGACGTTTACTTAGGAAGTTTGAGAAATACCGGGTCGAGGTGTAGAACTTGTCGGTTATTGAGGCAGAAAATGTGACTAAAACCTTTGAACTGGAGAAGAGCAAAATCCTAGTCTTGGACAACGTAAACTTCTCGGTTGGAAATGACGAGTTTGTCTGCCTCGTCGGCCCGTCTGGATGCGGAAAATCAACAATGCTCAGGATAATTGCAGGCTTGGAGCAAGCTGATTCTGGAACAGTGAGATTTCACGGAGAACAGATCATCAAACCGAATCCAAAGATTGCAATGGTCTTCCAGCTCTTCGGCTTGCTGCCGTGGAAGACGGCTCTTGAAAACATTGAGTTGCCATTGGAGGTTCTTGGTGTGAGCAAGGAAGAACGGACTCGAGCCGCTCACGAATATTTGGAGATGGTAGAACTGAAAGGGTTTGACAATACCTATCCCCACGATCTTTCAGGCGGAATGAAGCAGCGTGTAGGGATCGCAAGGGCTCTGGCACTGAAACCAGAGGTTCTCCTGATGGATGAGCCTTTCTCTTCGTTGGACGAGCTTACAGCCAAGACCCTTCGTGAACTGGTTCTTGACATATGGCGTGACCCTGACCTGCCGACGAACACGTTCATAATGGTTAGTCACAATGTTGAGGAGGCAGTCTTCATGGCGGACAGGGTGATAGTTATGACGCCTCGACCTGGAAGGGTCATCGGAGAGGTGGAGATTGACATACCGAGACCCCGTCTTTCACACATAAGAGAATCCAGATACTTCGAACTAGTGGACAAGATCGTGGAGCTTCTGGAAATAGGAAAGAAACAAAACCAACACTAGATTTTGCATTCCAAGCCTATGAGGTTGGATGGCAGAATCCGACATATCCACTATCATCTAAGCTAACTCTTCAATAACCTTCCTCAGAAATCGATCCACATTCTCATGCGTGTTCCCACCAAACTCTGAA
>CAYURV010000156.1:0-3103 GCA_964447115.1 uncultured Candidatus Bathyarchaeia archaeon | reverse complement strand
TTTTTTTGCTCGTGGAAGATCGTTGATTCGAGGCGTGAAGAGGCTCCGGTTTAAAGAATCCGACAGGGTTCTTGCCTTGTCGAGAGAGTTGACGAAGCTGGGAGCTAAGATCAGGGCTGTTGATGATATTCTTGAAGTTGAGGGTGGAATAAGGCTTCACGCTGCAGAACTGGACTCCCACGGAGACCACAGGATCGCCATGGCCTGCGTTGTTGCGGCTTTGAGGGCAAAGGGAACCTCTGTGGTCCGGGGCGTTGAATGCATAAATAAATCCTACCCAGATTTTGTTAGAGACATTGCATCCATCGGGGGAGAGATTGTTGAACGGTAACTCGATCGGTAAGGCACTTGTTCTCACCTGTTTTGGTGAAAGCCACGGTGTCTGCATAGGAGCTGTCTTGGATGGTTGTCCAGCCGGTCTGCCGTTGACTGAGGCTGACATTCAGGTTGAGTTGGACAGGAGAAGGCCAGGTTTCACAGCTGTCAGCACACAGAGAAGAGAAGAGGACCGCGTCGAAATTCTTTCAGGAGTTTATGAAGATTACACGACGGGTGCACCAATTTGCATGATTGTTAGGAACCTTGATGTTGAGCCTGATGCTTACGAAAAGATTCGGAATAAGCCTCGTCCAGGACATGCCGACTACACGGCTCATGTGAAGTATGGCGGACACAATGACCCCCGGGGTGGAGGCAGGTTCTCTGGACGTGTCACAGCTGCATATGTGATGGCGGGAGCGATTGCAAAGAAGCTCCTCAGCCTATTGGGTGTAGAGATCTTGGCCCACACGGTGCAGGTCGGAAAAGTTGAAGTCTCCGAGCAAGTTGGCCATGATCAGATTCGTAGAAACGTCTACCAGAACCCTGTGCGTTGTGCGGTCCCTGAGAAAGTCGATCTGATGGAGAAAGAGATTCTTAGAGTAGCGAGTAAAGGGGATAGCGTCGGAGGCATGGTTGAAGCCATCGCCCTAAATTTTCCCGCCGGGATAGGCGAACCCGTCTTCGACTCCCTGGATTCTGAAATCGCGAAGATGATGTTCAACATTCCCGCGGCGAAGGGCGTAGAGTTTGGGGCTGGCTTTCGTTCGGCTTCATTAAGGGGCTCAGAGAACAACGACGAATACGCCGTGAGGAAAGGAAGAATTGTTATGTTGTCGAACAATGCGGGTGGAATCTTAGGTGGAATCTCAACAGGCATGCCAATATTGGTGAGGGTAGCCTTTAAGCCCACACCCTCCATCTCTAAGGGACAGAAGACAGTTGATCTGACACAAATGGAAGAGACAGAGATACAGCTGACTGATAGACATGACCCGTGCGTCGTTCCAAGAGCCGTCCCAGTTGTGGAGTCATGCCTAGCCTTTGTGTTGGCAGACCACGCAATCAGATCCGGAAAAATCCCGCGCGTCCTTACAACGGTAAAATAAGACACGAGCTTTTATTACTGTTCAACCGACCACATCCTCTTTAAGTGCAGTCAGATTTACCATTGGATGAGGTTTCATGACTTCTATTTTCGGAGTAGTCGCCGACGATTTCACCGGAGCTTGCGATGTTGGGGTCCAATTCAGTAAGTATGGTCTGAAGACAGTCGTCTTGACCGATCTGGAATGTTTGCCCAGTCTGAAAGGAGAGTTTGATGTGGTTGTGATAGACACCGAGACTAGAAACATCACTCCGGAGGCTGCCTACAGAAAGGTTAGAGAAACACTGAGAACCTTGGAGAAGACTGGTGTAAAACTGGTCTACAAGAAGATTGATTCTACACTCAGAGGCAACATCGGAGCTGAGCTTGACGCCGTCCTAGATGAACTTGGACTAAGGGCCGTGGTCGTAGCCCCCTCGTTTCCCGCGTGTAACAGGACAGTCTTGAATGGTCGCCTCTTAATCGGAACTCAGCCTCTAGAAGAAACAGAGTTCGCTCATGACCTTCTGAACCCTTTGTACGAGTCACATGTACCAACTCTTATAGAGGGTCAAACCAAGCGAAGAGTTGCACACGTAAGCTTGCCCCAGGTCAGAGGCGGAGTTGAACAGTTGGGGGATGGGATTAAGAGATTAATCGAAGACGGAGGCACAGTGATCGTGGCTGACGCGGAGACAAAGGAAGATTTGGCCAATATTGCGAAGGCCTCAATGAGTTCCGACATCCTACTTTCCGGATCAGCCGGCCTAGCTGAGGAATTCTCGCGTCTGTTGACTCGCGGATCGGGACTACTTGTAGTATGTGGAAGCATTAATACAGTGACAATTGAACAGGTTGCAGAGGCGGAGAGGCAGCTGGGGGTGAAGGTTCTTGAGCCCAACCTTTCCGGAGTCTTGGTGAGCGACGAAAAACTTGGGGCAGCAGCAAGAGATCTTGCGGGCAGAGTGGAAGAGTATCTTACACAGGATAAGGATGTTATAACGAGGCTGGCTGGGTCGAAAGACCCAATCCTCAAGATACAAGAACTAGGCAAGCAACTAGGCATGAGTCCTCTCCAAGTCGCCGACAGGCTACTGCTCGTTCTGAGTGAATCTTTTAAAAGGATTGCTGCAAGACAGAAGCTTGTCGGTTTGATACTTGTGGGCGGAGACACATCCATTAGGATTATGAACGCCGTCGGCGCTAAGGGGGTCAGTGTCGAGGATGAGGTCTTGCCCGGAGTTCCAGCGGGCAGGATACTTGGCGGTAAATATGAGGGAATGCGGATGGTCACTAAAGCAGGCGGGTTTGGCGACCGCTATGCACTCGTGAAGATAATGAGGTACATGAAATCTAACGAAAGATTTCAATAGGCAATTAGAAGGTTACAGAGATAAAAGGCGTCTCCCGCGCGGAATTTTTTGGATTCCGTGTGATATAGGTGGTCTTATCGGGCTTTTCGGAGGCGTCCCAAGGCTTCTTCAACGCTTTGGAATCCATACTCTATCTTGCTGAATTCCTTCCTAAGGGCTAGTAAATCTTTCTTGACTTCGGAAGGCTCGCGGCGGCTCTTTATTATGTCCAGCATGAGGCCGCAAAGGTGCTTTACGTCGCCTTCACTGAAGCCTCTTCTAGTTATGTCTTGGAATCCGATTCTGATCCCAGACGGGTTCTCGCGGTTGTTCTGGTCGTCGAATG
>CAYURV010000155.1:0-3116 GCA_964447115.1 uncultured Candidatus Bathyarchaeia archaeon | reverse complement strand
TATGGTAAGGTTGACGTGACTCCGGAGGAGATAGTCAGGTTCCAAGAAGAGGTTAGCGCCGACATTGCCACCATTCTCGACCTGCCTACCGGTTGGAAGGCTTCGAAGGAACGTGCACAGTACACGGTTGAAGAGACCGTGAAGAGGGCAAAGATGCTGGAAGGCTTAAAGACCCGTGGAGACATAGGCTGGGTTGGACCCGTCCAGGGCGGACGCTACCTAGACCTTGTAGCCATGTCAGCCAAAGAAATGGCGAAGCTTCCCTTTGAAGTCCACGCCTTGGGAAGCCCAACACCTGTCATGGAGCAGTACTTGTTCGATCTGCTTGTTGACATGATTTTGACGGCGAAGATGAATCTTCCTCACAGCCGACCGTTCCACCTTTTCGGCGCAGGCCACCCCTTCATGTTTTCATTGGCGGTTGCTCTTGGATGCGACCTCTTCGACTCAGCCGCCTACTCCATATTCGCTAGCGAAGACCGATATCTAACCGAACATGGAACCGTCCGTCTCAGTAAACTCGAGTACCTTCCATGTACGTGTCCTGTCTGCGCTAGAAGGACATCCGGGGATTTGGTAGCCATGCCTAAAGAAGAACGCGAGCGAGAGCTGACTAGGCACAACCTCTACGTCTGCTTTTCCGAGATTAGGCGGATTAAGCAGGCAATAGTTGAGGGCCGACTTTGGGAGCACTTAGAGATGAGGGCTCACAGCCACCCAGCCTTACTTCAAGCCCTCAAGCATTTGGGCAAATATAGCGAATACATTGAAAGGCACAGTCCTGTCACAAAGAGAAGCGGACTCTTCTTCTTCAGCTCCATAGGGCTTGCTAGACCAGAAGTGGTCCGTTACAGAAAGAGGCTTCTTGAAAGGTACGGTCCGCCCAAGGGAGCCAAAGTTCTCATTCTGCTACCTGACCTTTGGCCTAAACGCACTCGCAGGTCTAGGCGTTACCAAAAAGCCGTAGACGCAGTCTGCGAGAAGATGGGCATCGAAAGGAGCAAGGTGCAGGTCTGTGTTTATGCCCCTCCCTTCGGCGTCATACCAAACGAACTTGAGGGCGTCTATCCGCTTTCTCAATATGAATATGCTTATCCACCGGACTGTGAGACTGTTGAACACGTGGCCAAACGAGCCGCAGAATACGTCGAAGCCATGAAGTACGAGAAAGTCTTGATGCTCAAGCAAGCCGACACATGGCAGGAAAGGGTTGCCGAAATCTGCAACCGAATCTGCCGCGAAAGAGGGATACCTCTTGAAGTGCTGACCTTTGATAGCTAGTCACTTTTTCTAAGCTGACGCAAGGTGTTCTCATTGAGGGTGTTGTGTTCCAGCAGTATAGAGTTATATATTGCGTATCCATACTTCATAAGGGGACGTTACGTTTTGATGAAGGTGACGCAGGTAATGCCCCCTGAGGCTTGGTCGTACTCGATCTGGCCCTTGATCATAGTGGGCGCCGTGATCCTCGGCGTGATCTTTCTAGTCATACTCGGCATCTTGGTAACCCGACGGGTCGCAATAAACATGAAGACGGGCGGGTCTGTCACTTTAACATTGGCCTCAATCCTTCTGTTGAGCGGACTGTGGTGTATACTTCTCTCACCTATGGCGACTTACCCCGAGACCAAGGATAGTTTCTACCAATCCGTCTCGATTAACGGTCTAGGAAACTGGAGCTACTCGCTCAGCGTCCAGGAGGGAGACACTCTGACGGTCTCTGTCTCGCCCGAAATTAGAGACGCCGACGCTTCCGCAAAGACCTGCAAGATGTACATTTACGATCCAGACGGCATTACAGTCTGGTTGGAAACCACGGCAACATATCCTTATGCAAACATCAAGGCTTTGAAGACAGGCGTCTACAGGGTCGAAGCCGTGAATCCAAACCAAGAAGCCATCTCGTGCTTTATGCAGATCACGCTAAGCAGAGGGGTGACTTATCGTCCCCTTGAACCGCTGGGGGAATGGCTTTCGCTCATCTCGCTTCCAATATTTGGGCTAGGCATATGGACTTCAGGCATACTTGGAATCCTACAGAGGCGGCCCGTGAAACAAGCTGAGAAACAGTCTTGAAAGTGGCCTCAGCTCTGCATTGGTTACTGGCCTTTATGATCTCTTCAGGTGCACCTCATTCCTTCGGCGTTGAATTTTTTGTCTTTCGTTTTTGCGTCCGGCTCTTCCTTCCCGGCTTGCTCCTTCTTATCTCAGGTGAATGACTGCAATTACGCATTTAGCGCTAGCCAAAGTCTTTTAAGTAATTCGCTCTTATGTTCTAATTGGGGGCTCCTTTTGAGAAACAGACTCGGAGCCTTGATCATCGCTTCTACCCTGCTCTTACTAGCTGGGATGACCTTCAAATCTATGCCGACAGATGCGCAGGTGTCGGCAACCGAGCACGTTTACTACGGCTATGTTCCGACACCAACTTTCACTGTCGACGAAGTGGATGAGCTCATCGGCGGGACCAGGATTACCTACGATGTTCCTGCAAACCACGCTATCTTGGATGTTGTTGGATTGGAGGATGGCACAGCAGTTGAGGTATGGGATCTCTTTCTGAAACATAAGATCCAATCTGTAGTAGTAAATAAGTTCGAAAAGAAGGTCATATACATTTACCAGGGGACCTACTTCAAAATAACAGCCTCGAAAAGGATAGCTGCATTATTAAGCGGCGGGATATCCCTTTTACTGTATGATTGGGATGACCCATCAGGGACGAGCACTTTCTATCCAGCAGTGACCGGCGGTTTCAGAGGCAAAGAATTCATCTTCAACGCAGCTCCAGCAACACACGCCTATGCCTATTCAGTTGACAGAATCGGATATAACTTCTATCTCATGGCGCTTGACGAGACAGACTGGACACTTACAGATTCCGTGCAATTATGGTCAGCGAGTGGTCATTTGCCTCCACGAGGCACCAAGACAACTCTACTGCAATCGAGGATAGCCAGCATGGGACCCCATGGTGGCGCCGGCAACGATGTCGTCTTCCACCTAACAACGAGCAGTGATGTCGAAGTCTCATGCTGCGCACTGGGAGATTTTCTCGCCGTACCAGCCATTACAGGAGGGTACGTTGGAAAACTGTTCTATGCGCCGTTAGCCGT
>CAYURV010000154.1:0-3116 GCA_964447115.1 uncultured Candidatus Bathyarchaeia archaeon | reverse complement strand
TTATGAAGACAAGGTCTATCTTTAGTGTACATATTTATAGAACTGGAAAATCAGCCCATAAGCAGATATGCAGAATTCCTCTGTTCTTGTGATTCATCACGCCCCCTGACTCGAAAAGAGATGCGGGTTCTTAATTCGTTTCTTATCGCAAATGGCAGCATGCTTCTTGTCTTTTCTTGGAAAAAGGAGCCTTTACGAATGGTTTCTAAGTTCATAAGATAGATATTATCTAATATCAAGACATTCCCTATAAGGTAACAGGGGTTCCTCTAAGTTCGTCGGAAACATAGCCTTTAAGAGTGGGTTAAATGAAGGAGTTGCTCGAAGTCCTTAGAGTGTTTATCAGTTTCCTCTTTCTAGCAGTCTCTTCGTGTTATGACCTCAAGACGCGCGAAGTGCCTAACCTGGTATGGTTATTCTTTGCTCCGATCGGCTTGGTTATGACGCTTCTCCAACTCTATCTTGGCTATCTTGCGGGAGAGAACGTGTCCTCAATTATCTGGCTTCTCTCATTTGCAGTGACTTCCGGAATCTCTTTGGCCCTCTTCTATATCAGCTTCTTTGGCGGGGCCGATGCCAAAGGTTTAATCTGCCTTTCTATAGCTCTGCCCGTCTACCCCTCACTAGCTCGTCGATATGCTGAATGGGTCACACCGTTCTTCCCATTGGCTGTGTTGAGCAACGCTGTACTAGGCTCTTCATTACTGGTCCTAGGGATCGTGAGCCTTAACATGCTAAGGTTGGTTCAGACTGGCGGAAAGATGTTTGAGGGACTCGAGAGCGAGCCTTTTTGGAGCAAGGTTCTCGCCTTCACAACCGGTTTCAAAGTCGACCTAGACAAGCTTAGAAAGGGTTGTTATTACATACCGCTCGAATACTTTTCGCGAGGCAAAGACGGCAAGATCATCCGGCATCTAAAAATATCTCCTCGTCTAGAAGACGAAGATTTGGAAAAAGATGAGAATTGGAATGATCTTACTCGAGGACTGAACGAGAAGGTCTGGGCAACACCGGGTCTGCCATTTCTATTCTTTATCACAGTCGGCTTCATTACTGCCCTTCTTGCTGGAGACTTCATCACTTGGCTGGTTACTCAGTTAACCGTCTCTAGAGGCGTTTAAGTCGCTTAGTATTCCTATTCTGAAAAGACGATTGTTCTTTCTTCAAAAGGAGACTGCCTAGTTTGTCTGCGGTTTGTAAGCGTCGCCACCAAGGTCTCCGCTGTCGCCAAATATCTGAGTACGTCACGTCCTTTCTCTGTGAGCTCGTATGTTCTTCTAGTTCCAGTTTCGATTGTTCTCAGTAGGCCATTCTCAATCAAAGAATTGAGAATCCTCTTGAAAGGCTTCCACGCCAGATTGCACTTGTACATGATGTTAGTGGGCTTATCGACCCCTGACCTGACAGCTTTCAGAACGTCGAGATAGATTTCTAGTTTGGATCTTTTCGACTTCATATGAACCTATATCTCTAATAACAGATCACAAATTTTATGTCTTGTGTCCCCGTAGGTAAGGGGTTCTTGGTTACGATTCTTAGAACGCACATATTCAAACTGTAATATCCGCTGGTGAAAAAGGAAAAACCTAATGTATACTTCCTCATTTCTATGCCTGAAGAAGGGATGAAACTCATAGCGTCTTCAGGCGGCGTGAACATCTACTGTCCAGAAGAGGGGAGATATTCCTTTTTTAACAGCCCGTATCCTATGCATCGCTTGTGCGCCGGTGTTGATGTGTATCCGGGGGGAATGTTCGGCGATGCTGCCCCGTCGCCAGTCCACGGTAAGGTCATAAAGGTTAGGATGGTTAAGTGCCCTCAAGGAAAGGGCTTCAGAAGCTCAGACCGTGATTACGTCATTCTTCTCCAAAGTTTAGAGAACGCAGAAAGATGGATCAAGATTCTTCACGTTGAACCTTCTGTCAAGCTTGGCGACAATGTAGAACCTGGAGCAGAACTAGGATATCTCATCAGGTCGGGTTTCTTCGATTTCTGGACAGACGCCCACATTCACGTTGAGGGTAGGAAGCCGTCTGATCCGATCCGCGCGAGAGGCGGTTTCAAAATTGAGAGATTGATCGAAGTCGACATTTCAGAAACAAATCCGAAAGATCTGACTGGCATGGTCATTGAGTCTAAGCCCGAATACTCTTTGGTTACTCTAGACGAGAAGCTCGAACAAGGCGTGGGAGTCGACTTGGACGGGAAAGTCGGTATTCTAGATGCGGGCATACCCCATTACGGGTGGATAGGAGTGCACACAAACAGCTCACATCCAGTGGGCAGAGCTGTGAGGCTTTGCGGCAAAGAGATTGGAACTGTAACCCATACGTATTCTGACATGTGCGTTGCCAAGTGCTGCGACCCAGTCTTTACGCTGAAAGGAAAGCAGATCAGGTTGTCCCTCTACTTGTACGTCAACTCAGCTCCTCTGGTGAAAATCATCCCTCCACAGCCCGGCTCGCTTAACCTAGAGAGATCTGAAAGGGTGACGGTATCTATCTCTTGAAGTTCCACTCTCTTGTATCGTACTTCTGCGCTTTCAGTTTCGCTGCTAGTTGCTGCTCAAACTTGAGCATCTGTCTTTGTACCAGCTTTACCTTAAAGGATTCCTCAAAACCATTTGTAAGGGCGTCTTTCAGTTCTTCGAAGCTAACTTCTCTTCCCAGGAACGCATTGATCGATGTGACCCTTTCTTCGACGGATTTGATCAGTTTGTCGCGGATCTTCTCGCTTGGCACCTTCAGAACGGTGAACATCAGTGAAGGTTCAACTTTTCGAAGTATAGTGCCGTGTTGATGGACAACGTTCATCCCACGAGTTTGTGCGTTCCCAGAAATCTTCTTTCCTTGTACTGTTATGTCGTTGATCGGCTTGAATTCCGCTGGGATTCCTAACCGGGCCAGCCCCGACACTAGGCCTGAACATAACGTGCGGTAGGTTTCCTGGAAGTCACTCGAGATCAACCTATGATCTTCGCTGAGAATTAGGCTGTAGGTCAATTCCCCATCTTTATCGTGGTAAACCGCTCCTCCGCCCGTTCTCCTCCTTACGTAGTCGATGCCTCTCTCCTTGCAGGCTGCAATGTCAATCTCATCTTCCATGCCTTGAAAGTA
>CAYURV010000153.1:0-3124 GCA_964447115.1 uncultured Candidatus Bathyarchaeia archaeon | reverse complement strand
CTCTCCATCAAAGTTTTGAGCCCTCTGTTTATGTCATCCTGCCTCTTGGGATGAATGTCACCTGTGGAATGTCTAATGCCTGAGTCAATAATGGCAAAGGTTAGGTCTTTGAAGGGAAGAGGTTCGACTCTGTAAGGCGGCCGGCATTCGAGCTTTATAATGCCGCCGAAGGCGACCCCATACTGGTCAAGCCTCCCACAAGGGATTCCCACTTCACGGTTCTCCGCAGCGAAAGCTATCTCAGCCAAGTCCTGTTTAGAAAGGTCAAGGTTGCAGACATGGTTTAGGAGCTCGGCGAAACCAACTTCGAGCGCCGCGCTACTGGACAGCCCTGAACCCACAGGTATCATGCTTCTTATGGTTATATCCATGCCTCTTAGCTTCTTTGCCAAGCCTCTCTTGACTAGCACATTTACGACTCCGCGGAAGTAGTTTCCGAAAAACTTTCCCCCCAGCATCTCGTTCTCTCTAATCTCAAAGATGTCAGTCGACGGCTCATTGTATCTTTCAAGGTCAGGAGAATTCACTGTGAAAGACCTATTTCCTGACGGTCTTGCATAAAAACGCATCCTGAGGTTGATCGCTACGGGCACAACGGGTAAACCTTTATAGTCTTGGTGCGTATTAAGAAAATCAGCTCTTCCAGGAGAAGAAACAATCACCATTTCATTCATCCTGTAACTTCCTCTCCACACAATCTTACTTGTTATGCTTTAGTTATGATAGTCTTGAAGCTTTTGCTAGATGGCATTTCATGTATCTGGACTTTCTCTTAATTCTTGGGCTTTGATCTCGGGAGTATAATCGAAAGTGACTGTTCCTGCTCCTGTTTCGACACTTGCGAAGTACTTGATCTTATCTTTTTCTCTGTATGGTGGGTAGAATTCTACATGGAAATGGTAATAGGGATAGGGGTTGCCGTCGGTCGGTCTCTGATGTAACACCATCATGTAAGGGAAACTCATGTTGAACAGGTTGTCGAACTTCTTCAATACTTTCTTCAGAATCGAGGCAAACATGCCCTTCTCCTTTTCCGTCAGATCGGTCAAGGCCTCTACATGCCTTTTGGGATATATGTGGACGCCGAAAGGCCAATGTGCAAAGAAGGGAAGAAAACATACGAAGTCTTCGTTCTCGCATACTACTCTGAGGGCGTCCTTCTTTTCCTTCTCGATCACAGTACAGAAAAGGCAGGTTCGAGTCCGTTTCCAGTATTTTTTGCTTGAGTTAAGCTCTCTCTTGACCAAGGGCGGAATGAAGGGGAAGGCATAAAGCTGGCCATGTGGATGGTCAAGCGTAACGCCGATTATACGTCCCTTGTTCTCGAAGATGAAGACGTATTTTATGTAGTCTCTTTCACCCAGCTCCCTGAACCTTTGCGTCCACAGGTCTATTACAGCCTTGATATTTTCCACGCTTAGGTCTGCTAAGGATGACTCGTGCCTAGGCGTGTATACTATGATCTCGCAAACTCCTTCAGCCGGTCTGCTACGATACAGACTATCGGACTCAGCATCAGGAAGCGGGGCGTCAAGGCGCAACGCTGGAAACTTGTTTGGTAGACTCAACACGGTCCAGCCAGTCTTTGGAACTTCCTCAGTCCCAGGACAGAAAGGACAAAAACCCTTTGGCAGTAGAGGTCTTTCTCCCCTCTTACCTGAGACTATGGTCCATTCGCGCAATATTGGGTCCCATCTTAGCTCCATCTCGGTTTCCATCCTAAGAGCATCAGGCTATGATCTAACACCTTCTTAATAGAAGATGGTCTTTTATCTCTCTATCAACAGTAAGATTCATAATGTTTTTGTTAGCTAAGTTAGGCTAGAAGATTCGCTGGTCGATGTTGGCGAACTGGCACAAAAATGGTGAGCATCCGAGATGTTTGATGCTGTCATCTTTGATTGGGACGGGACTCTGGCGGATACAGAAGCCGTTGTTGTACATTCTTTCCAGAAGGTACTCAAGGATGTCGGTTGCCGAGTTAGTGATGAATTTCTAGAGAAGATGATTGGGATCGGTGCCAGAAACATGTTCAAGGAGGCTCTCAAAGCCACAGGTGTACCCTTCGATAACGCATTGATAGATGGTCTTGTAGAGAAGAAGACTAGGATACAGTTGAGACTAACCAGAAGAATAGAGTTTTTTGAGGGCGCAATGGATCTTGTAGACGCATTACATGGCAAAGTGAAGATTGCTTTGGCGACAATGAGCAACAGAAAGGTTGTGAGCAAAGTGCTTACAGAAAGGGGAATCGCCGGATACTTTAATGTCATCATTACAGCGGATGAGGTTCGGCGGCCCAAACCCGACCCAGAAATCTTTTTAAGGTGTGCAACGGGTCTGAGATGTCAGCCTAGAAGATCAGTGGTTGTTGAAGACTCGGTATTTGGCGTGGTAGCTGCTAAGAGGGCGAATATGAGGTGTATAGCGGTTCCTTCAGGAGCGTACTCAATTGAAGAACTCAGAATAGAAGGGCCAGACCTGATTGTCAATTCGTTGAAAGAGAAAGAGAGGATATTGGAGTTTGTTCTAGCTTGAGCAGCTTTTTCAGTAGGGAACTGAAAGAATGGTCTCGAATGGTCAGTCATAGTAGTGCTCACGCCAGTTAACCTATTTGAAGATTGACTTGGAAGCGAGGATAAATGAAAGGAAGGATTACAAAGACGGTCATCATCGTGACGGTCCTCGTCATTTCCCTTGACGCGTTCCTGATTTACTCTATTATTCAGCTTAGAGACCAACTGTCTGCTTTATCTACAAGGATTGCTGAGCTCGAGAAGAGTTACGATGCCTTGAAGGCTTTTATCCTGAATTCGAGCTATGATGAGTTCGGAGGGTTTGTTCTCTTGAAGGGTCGCAGAACAGGATTCTTCCACATAGAGAAGATAGAGGGAGAGTTTTGGATAGTTGATCCTGAAGGCAACCTATTCGTATCCAAAGGCGTGAATCATGTAAGCTACTGGGCTGATTACGCCCCTACTTTAGGATACAATCCATACAACACAGCTGTATCGGGGAAGTATGGTTCTGCAGATGCCTGGGCGGAAGAAATTGTGAAAAGGCTTTTGGGCTGGGGCTTCAACACCATAGGCGCATGGTCAAGCGAAGAAACCTTCACAAAAAA
>CAYURV010000152.1:0-3194 GCA_964447115.1 uncultured Candidatus Bathyarchaeia archaeon | reverse complement strand
TGGAATCCGATTCTGATCCCAGACGGGTTCTCGCGGTTGTTCTGGTCGTCGAATGGCAGGAGGGCTCTGTTCAGGATTATATTCGCCGCCTCAAGGTCTTCGGCAACTCTCTTCCCCCCGCCGTATTTACGAACATCCACGGCTAACTGATGCGACCGCGTGAAGCCCTTCGACTCGCCGAGCACCTTCACCCCATTCTCATAAAGGCATTGGCCAGCGATCTGAGCATTCGCAACTGTCTGCTTCGCAAGCTCCTCGCCGAAAATCTTCAGCTCAAGTGCAGCTACCCCTAGGGCGGGTAACCTGCCGAGATGAGTATTCGAGGTGCTTAGTGGGAAAACGGCGTACTGAACGTTCCTTATGGCTTTCTCCATTCGGCTGTTCTTCTGATCTGCGAGGATAACGCCTCCTTGTGGCCCTGGAAAGGTCTTGTGAGTCGAAGAAGTAATGAAGTCCGCTCCTTCCCTAAACGGATCTTGGAAGGCGCCTCCCGCTATGAGACCGAACACGTGAGCCGCGTCGTAAACTATGTAGGCGCCGACCTCGTCCGCCACTCCCCTCAAATCCTTGACAGGATGGGGAAATAGAAATAGGCTTCCGCCAAACGTCACGACACTTGGCTTTGCAGCTCTGATTATGCTTGCCGACTTGTCAGGGTCTATGTTCATCTCTTCCATGTCGTAGGCGTGGTCGATGTTGACGAGTCCTAGAACCTTGCCTGCCAAACCTGCGTAGTCGTGGGAGATGTGTGCCCCGCAGCTGAGCGGCGTCACAACCATCTTATAGTTCTTTGTTGCCATTGAAAGCCCTTTAAACGTGGCAAGGTTCGCGTGGGTGCCAGAAACCAGACGCACATCTGCCCAGCTGCACCTGTAAAGCTTCTTCATGAGGTCTGTGGCACGGTCTTCGATGACCGTCATATATTTTTGACCTTGGTAGTATCTTTTCTGGACATGTCCGGCGAGGTCGTTTTCGCCTTCAGCATATCTGCTCTCGAGGTCCATCGAAAGCTTAAGCATCTCTCTGACTGCGGGAGACTTCAGGCCTTCGCTTGCTATGAGGTTTATGCATTCCAATTCACGGTACTGCTCGTGTTTCTCGCTGACTTCTATGAGCTCTAGAGCCAACTGAGAAAATTCGTCCATTGTTTACAACCAGCCTAAGCTCTAATATCCGCATAGAGAGAGACAAGGATTTATTTATTGTTTGTGCACTATGCTCAGCTGGTCCCAATAACTCGATAATGCGGATTTTTACTGTGCTAGTCCATCAGGAGTCCGCCGTTTACGTCAATGGTAGCTCCAGTTATGTAGTTGGCCCCATCTGAAACCAGGAATGCCACGGTTTCAGCCACTTCTTCGGGCGTCCCAAACCGTCCGAGGGGAATCTGTTTCAGGAATGATTCCTTTACCTCTTCCGGCCATTTTCTAGTTATGTCCGTTGCAATGACACCGGGAGCTACTGCGTTGACATTGATGCCATATGGAGCAAGATGCTTAGCCAGAGATTTTGTAAGACAGATCACTCCTGCCTTGGAGGCAGCATAACTAGCACCTGCGAAGATACCGCCTACTTTCCCGGCGAGAGATGCAACGTTCACGATTTTGCCGGATTGTGTCTTCTTCATATGTTTCATGATAATTTGGCAACATAGAAAGACTCCCTTAAGGTTCACGTCCATCATCCTATTCCATTCGTTTTCCGTCACATCATCCAAAGATGTTGAGGAAAAGATTCCGGCGTTGTTCACTAGTATATCTATACTTCCGAATACTTTGATTACCGTGTCGACCATTTTTATAACATCCACCTTTTTTGATACATCAGCCTTTATTGGTAAAGCATCGTGTCTAAGAGCTCTTATCTCCTCACATGTTTCCTCAGCTGACTGCAGGTTTATGTCGTTGACTACTACTTTTGCTCCTTGCTTGGCTAATGAAAGAGCTACGGCTTTTCCGATTCCACGTCCGGCACCTGTCACAAGCGCTACTTTGCCTGTTAGCCTCATTTTGTGCACCGAAATAACGGTCACCTCAAGTCCTATTTAAGGATGCGAACCCGATCTCAGGAAAGAAGAGGCGAGGATTATTTCTGGTTTTTGGCATGCTTCCCTGACTGCTTCATGCCCCTTCGGGTTTAGGCAGATTGGTAATGTCCTAAGCCTTCTAGGACGTATTGGACTGCTATGGAAGCAATCAGAAGCGCCATAACCCTTGAGACTACAAGGGAACCTGTCTTGCCTAGGAAGCGGTAGATCGGGTCGATGAACCTCAGAATGACCCAGACAATGCCGAAGATGACCAGAACAGAAAACAAAGTCACAACAATGCCTGAGTTCTGAAGGTTCAAGATTGTGGTAGTTATGGCGCCGGGACCGACTAGAAGGGGGCAACCGATGGGTACGGCGCCCACGCTCTCGGGCGACTCGATGTATTCCTTCAACCCTCCCGTGATCAAAATCCTTATGGCGATTATCAAAAGCAGGACGCCGCCAGCAATCATGAAGCTATATAATGTGATCCCAAAGAAGGCAAGTATCCGTTGACCAGCTAGCGCAAAGGCTAAGAGAAGAACTAAACCGGTAAGAGTAGCCGTGTGGAAGACTTTCTTCTTTTCAGCTTCTTCCATCTCTTTTGTCAAGCTAATGAAAATTGGGATGTTGCCTAAAGGGTCCACAATGATGAAAAGCGAGATTATGCCCCTTAGCAACTCGGGCAAAACTGTGGCCAAGAAGGCTAGAGCATCCTCAGGCATGATTCTATTTCTGTCAAATCTACTATTTGAGACTATAACCGAGCATTTAAAACGCTGTGAGCAAAGCAACGCTTAAATATTCCATATTCTACATATTATGGGCTTAAAATATATAAAATACGGAATAATCGGAGGGTTCAATCTGTCTAAAACAAGCTCATCTAAGCAGATTCGGTCGGTAGACGAGATCAATGAGAAGATTGAACGCGGCGACGCAGTGGTGCTTACGGCTGAGGAGATGATCAAGCTTGTGGAGAGCAGCGGCGTAGAGGTAGCTGCAAAAGAGGTTGATGTTGTTACTTCTGGGACCTTTGGCGCTATGTGCAGCTCCGGAGCGTTCCTGAACTTTGGGCATGCGGACCCGCCAATCAAGATGACACGTTGCTGGTTGAACGATGTACCCCTTTACAAGGGGATTGCGGCTGTTGATGGGTATCTCG
>CAYURV010000151.1:0-3199 GCA_964447115.1 uncultured Candidatus Bathyarchaeia archaeon | reverse complement strand
CAGCTCTTCGAGCTGAAACTAGAAAATCCAGTCCTAATCGTTGGGCTTCCGGGAATTGGAAACATAGGCAAGATAGTCGCTAGGCTCCTAATCGAATTCTCACGGGCAAAACTCTTAGCAGAGCTTTACTCACCCACATTTCCAGACTACGTGTTCATAGACAAGAAAGGCGTCTGCCGCCCGCCTCGATACGAATTCTATGCCTCAAGCACAGGACGAAACCTCATAATCCTAACCGGGGACAGTCAACCTCCGCTGGAGGATATACCGGCACACTATGAGGTTTGCAGCGACTTGCTAGACTTCGCAGTCAAGCTTGGATGCAACTACGTCATCACCGTAGAAGGTTCCCCATCGCCACACCCGACCAAGGAGGTTTACGTAGCAGCAACATCGAAGAGGCAAGCAGAAGAGTATACAAGAAAAGACGCCCTAATATACAAAGGCGGAAGTATCGCTGGCGGCCCAGGACTTCTACTGGGACTCGCAAAAAAACGAGGATTGGAAGGCGTCTGCCTGCTAAGCCCAACCCTAGGTGTGACAGCAGACCGGGAGACAGCATTCAGAATCTACAGGTTTCTAAGAAAGGTTTTGGGAAGCGACACTCAAGAGGGCATCTAGTATTTTTTTAAACCTTTCAAACTCTCAACAATACGAAGTAGCACATATAGGAAAGTTAGGACGGGTGCCATCGGCCCGGACATGGAGAGGTTCCACCAGAGAAACGATCAAAAATATGGAGAGTTGTGATGTTGTGGCTTTCATTCTTTTCTTTCTTTGAGAAGGTCAAGCCGTTTTTGGACCATTCTGCTTGCCAGAGACGGGTCTGCCTTGCCCTGTGTTGCCTTCATTAGCTGCCCTATTAAGAAGTGCACGGCTTTTTCATCAACAAGCGCATCGCTCACGGCTTTGGGGTTATCGGCGAAGACCTTGTCTATCACCTTCTCGAGAAGTTTGCGGTCAGTTATTTTGGTCAGCCTTTCTTGCTCAACAATCTGCCGAGGGCTCTTGCCTGTAACG
Organism: uncultured Candidatus Bathyarchaeia archaeon; assembly: GCA_964447115.1. Classification (GTDB taxonomy): domain Archaea; phylum Thermoproteota; class Bathyarchaeia; order Bathyarchaeales; family DTEX01; genus CAYRBK01. The sequence goes on along the minus strand of CAYURV010000151.1, from coordinate 2,179 downwards.
ATGATGGCAGGGAGGATTCTCTTTGCGATCTTGCCGCTTATGATTCCTTCTTCGATGAGGTGGATCATTTCCACGAGCTTACTGGGAGTTATCTTTGATTCTTGTAGTTCAAGATCGTTCTCGTAAAGGTACCTGAGAAGGTCGCTCATCATCCAGTTGCTGATCTCTTTTGGTTTGCTGTAGAGTTGCACGCATTCCTCGAAGAAGTCTGCCAGAGCCTTCGAACTCACTAAAACTACGGCATCGTATCTGGGAAGGTTGTAAAGCGAAATTAACCTTTTCATCCGATCGTCTGGAAGCTCAGGCATCTTAGCCCTGATATCTTTGATGAATTCCTTGCTCAGCACAATCGGAACCAAGTCAGGTTCAGGGAAGTAACGATAATCCTGCTCCTCTTCCTTCGTGCGGAGAGAAACTGTTATGCGCCGGATCTCGTCCCAATGACGAGTCTCCCGTTTGACCGCGATTCCTTTGTCTATAAGGCCCTTCTGTCTTGTAATTTCAAAGCTTAAGGCTCGCTCAACCTCTTTAAACGAAGAGATATTCTTAACCTCAACTCTTGTCCCGCCAGCCAAGGAGATGTTCGCGTCGCAACGCATGGCACCTTCTAGGCTGCCGTCGAAAATCCCAAGGTGCTCGAGAACAGACCTGAGCTTCTGGAGGAATATTCTCGCCTCTCTAGGTGAGTTCATATCCGGCTCTGTAACAGTCTCTAACAGGGTAATTCCCGAGCGGTTGTAGTCGACAAGTGTGTATGGAGACTGATCGATAGGCCCTAGGTGAACAAGCCTTCCAGGGTCCTCTTCGAGATGAACCCTGCTGATATTGATCTTTTTCCTACTACCCTTCTCTTCGAGGTACAAAAAGCCATCGGCAGCTAAGGGAACACCGCCAGCCCTGTCGTATTGAGTGATCTGGAAGTTCTTAGGCAAGTCAGGGTAGTAGTAGTTCTTTCGAAAGAAGAACATCCGCTCGGAAATTCTGCAGTTGAAAGCCAAGGCTGCCATAACAGCGTACTCGACCGCCTTCTCGTTCAAAACAGGGAGCGACCCAGGAAGCCCAAGACAGACTGGACAGACAACAGAGTTAGGTTCTCTTCCCCGGTAGTCCGACGAACAGCCGCAAAAGAGCTTACTCTTAAGGCTGGTCAACTGAGCATGGACCTCAAGCCCGATCTTGATCCCATTTACTTCTCTTATCATGCCAGGATACCGTTACAAGCCGAATCATGAGAATATGGGGCAATGCACTAAAAATGCTTTGCCTCACCAATCCAACGACCAGGATAGAAATATCGGTAAGTTGTGGTCAGTGACATCACCCAGTCCATTGATTGACTCAATTTATATATCTTCTTATGAACGAAAGATGAGGAAAAAGAACTGTAAAGCGAGTGGGCAGCATGACTGTTATCGTAAATCTTGAGTTTATAGCGAAGGACGCCGTCAAGGCGGTTAGAAGAGGAGATCTGATCGTGGCCATCGATGTTCTAAGATGCAGTTCCAGCATCACGAATGCCCTCTCAAACGGCGCTGAAGCAGTCATTCCCACGAGAACTTTGAAGGAAGCCCACGAGCTTCGCCGTGAACATCCAGATTACCTTCTTGCCGGAGAGAGAAGGGGACTAAAGCCTCATATGTTCGACTTTGGAAACTCTCCACTGGAATTTGCGCGCGAAAGGGTTTATGGAGAGACACTTGTCTTCACGACCACGAGCGGAACAGCAGCACTGGTTCGTTCAAAGCTGGCGAATTGGGTCCTCATTGGTACATTCCTCAACGCTGGATCTGTCGCCGCAGAGGCTGTGGGGATCGCTGAAAGAGAAGGAACTGGAATCTCCTTAGTGCTCTCGGGTAGAAAAGGGCATTTCTCGCTTGAAGACTTCATCTGTGGAGGAGCAATTGTTGAAAGATTACCTAGCGAGAAGGTTGACCTTTCAGATGCGGCTTTTGCAGCTCTCCAAGCATTCAAGCAGACGGAGAGCCGGATATGCGAGAGCATTATGAGAGGAGAGCACGCAAGGCAACTCGTTGAGCTGGGATTTAAGAGGGACATCGAGTTCGCCTGTCAACTAGACCTTTTCAACATCGTCCCGGTTTATAGGGATGGAATCATAACGCTGCTCAACTGAGATGCCGAGAGAATTCACACACAAGACATAAAAATGCTTTCAAAGATA
>CAYURV010000150.1:0-3203 GCA_964447115.1 uncultured Candidatus Bathyarchaeia archaeon | reverse complement strand
TCTTCGATATCCAATGGCAGGTATATCCTTGCATGTCTGCGGCTCGATTCATATGTCGCGAAGATCAGCTCTGTTGCTTGGAGCGCCTTCCTTCCACTGAGAACGGGCTCCCGACCTGTCTTCAGGCAGTCGATGAGATCCAGTACTGCCAAGATGTCCTCCATTTGCTCGCTTCTCTTGTACGGGAATTTGCCACCTGAAGGGTACCTGAGTTCGGGCGTTTCCCAGCCTATGGCGCCTTCACGAAGTACTCGCACTAACGGGCCTTTTTTCTTCTTTCCCCAGATCTGGTGCTCCCAGAAGACATCTAGTTCGATCATGCCTTTGGCACCAATCAACCGGTTTGCGCATCTGCCCCCACTATCGTTGCCGGTTGCCATAAGTCCGTAGACGCCGTTTTTCCATTTTATGTATGACAAACCATGTGTTTCAACAGGTACGCCGAAGACGGAACTGCTTTCCTTCGACTCCCAGTTAATTTGTCCCATAACCCACTCTGCGGACTCATCGTTGTTATAGAAGAAGAACATGTCGAACCAGTGCGTTCCCCAATCAAAAAGGTTCGGGCAGTAACCCTCGACCCTATGCAATTCGCCGATGGTGCCATCGTTCGCCAGCTCCTTCGCCTTGATGAAGCTGGGTGCGAATCTACGCTGATGGCAGACCGCAAGGATCACACCTCCATCTTCGCATGCATGATAGATTCTTTTTGATTCACCCCACGTAGGCGCCATTGGTTTCTCCAGAAAAATAGCTTTAACGCCACCTTCGACGCAGTCGAGCACTATCTGGGCATGTGATCCAGGCCAAGTACAGATGCTCACAATATCCGGCTCCTCTCGGGCAAGCATCCGTTTATGATCCGTATATGCCTTAGATCGAGGGATTTTCTGCTCTCCTGCAAGATCTAGTGCTTTCTTCCGATCAATGTCGGAGCAAGCGACTACATCAACCTCATTTGAAAAGGTATAAGCTCTGGCATGTGCTTTGCCACGGTTACCCGAACCAATTATGCCGACCTTGAAAACTACCAATTTTGACACTTCCTCTTTGCCCTTTGATGTCTACTAGTTAGCCTATAATGCTAACGATCATAGGCTAAGAGGTACTTATCTTTCTCTATCATCCACAGTTGGTCCAGAGGCTACCGAATGTCAGTTCTTTCTCTGCAGCATCTCTTAACAGGGCACTCCTCGCATTTTTGTCTCTTGCAGAACTCCAAGTTTATCCGTACGAGAGCTGACTCGTAGGGTTTAATTTGTTCCAAGCCTAGCCTTTGAGCTACATCAATCGCGAGCCTAGATGGCTTTGGGTCAGCATTTCTCCATATGTCCCTTAATTCCCTTAGGAATATGTTTACGCCTACAGGACCGACTCCTCTAAACTCCTGCAGGCGTCTCTCAAGATCATCCGGGTCGATGGAGTTTGAGTGAAGGGCTTCAAGGTCGCCGTACTTCTTCTTGAGGTCACTCACAACACTCAAGAGGTTTGATGCGGTGGAGAAGTCGTATCTCACGTAACCGCCAGAGTCGAGCACCTGAACAAGGCGGTCCCACCCAGCTGCCAGTATCTCATCAGGCGAAGTCAGCCCTTCTGCCTCAAATCTGCGGTAAGTCTTCTTGGCAATATCCGTGGAGATTCTCTTGGCGAATAATATGGATGCTAGGAACCATTTGAACCTATCATCCGGTCTGAGTAGGTCTAGTCCCAGTTCCTCTGAGTAGGTAGGTAAACGGGAAAGTTCTTCTTCGAGGACCAAGACAGTCACATCACAATATCCTATCAGCGCAGGGATTAATAGCTTCTTCCTTCTGGTGCTAGTGTTTTTAAGGCCGAGAATCTTTATGAAAGGAAACAATATATTCAGCTTTCAAGATGGCAGATGTTGGATGGGTGAACGAGGTTGAGTCCTTTCTTGGAGATCATCTGTGTTGGGAACGAGCTGCTGATAGGAAAGACCTTGAACACTAATGCTCATTGGCTAGCGAAAAGAATCATAAGTCTAGGTTTGAACGTGCGCAGGATAACAGTTGTCGGTGACGATGTGGACGAGATAGCAACAGTCGTCAAGGAGGCAATCCAGCGCAGACCGGACTATGTTATCACAACAGGCGGCTTGGGACCAACATTCGATGACAAAACCTTGGCAGGGATCGCTGCGGCCTTAGGAACCGAACTTGTCGAAAACACCGAGGCCATGGAAATGGTAATGAAAACTTATCATCGCTACGTTGCCGAAGGCCGCATAGACAGGTTCGAGATGACTCCGCCGAGGGTTAAGATGGCTAGGTTGCCCAAGGAATCGAAGCCTTTGACAAATCCCATTGGAACGGCCCCAGGAGTCCTTCTTGAACACGAAGGCGTGAAACTTGCTGTCCTTCCCGGAGTGCCTCGAGAAATGATGGCAATCTTCGACGAGTCAATAGCGCGCCTCTTGAGCAAGATTGCGGGCGACGTGACCTTTTTCGAGGCAAGCCTTGAAGTCCATGCGATTCCTGAGTCTGACCTAGCCCCGGTGATCGATCAGGTCATGAGTGACAACCCTCTTGTTTACATAAAGTCGCATCCCCAAGCGACTGAGAAGGTACCGCATCTGGAGCTTCATTTCTCGACCACCTCGAAAGATTCTGCTTCGGCTCGCCAAAGGATTAGCCGGGCGATCGTCCAGATCTCGGAGGTGATCAAAGAGAAGGGCGGCAAGGTCGAGCCACTTTGACCATAACCGAAAACTTCTAATGGGAAGGTTGCCGATGAGCTATATGTTTCCGCAACCGCGGTGGGAGAGTAAAGCGAGAAAATGGTATTCGTCGCGTTTATCATCGGGACGGCTGGTTCAGGCAAGTCTCTGCTGACTTCCTCCCTCGTCGAAAGGATGTTAAGGGAGAAGCAAAAGGTGGCAGCGCTGAACCTAGATCCGGGGGCTGCAACATTGCCTTACACACCTGACATAGATGTACGAGACTACGTGACAATTGATTCGGTCATGGAAAAATATCAACTCGGACCTAATGGAGCGTTGATCATGGCGGCCGATCTGATTGCGAACGAGACTGGAAGGCTGACTGAAGAGATTGAGGACTTGAACCCAGATGTTCTCTTGGTGGACACGCCGGGGCAGATGGAACTGTTCGCCTTCAGGGCCAGCGGCCCTTATATCGCCCAAACGATTACTGATGACCCAAAGGCCATCGTTTATCTTTTCG
>CAYURV010000149.1:0-3207 GCA_964447115.1 uncultured Candidatus Bathyarchaeia archaeon | reverse complement strand
CAAAATAGCCGAGTCAACCGAGAGGATAAGATTCCGCAATCGAAACCTACATTACCTGAGCTCACTAAAGACTCTGTTCATATCAGACCCTGACAGTGCAAGAAGGGACCTTTCAGAACTTTACCAGACATATACATGGCGGAGCGACCAAGAACTAGTCAACAAATATCTAAGCCGAAAAGTCACATCGGCAGATGAGTTCGCTGAGTTCCTCTCAACACACCCAAACATGGTCAAGCGGCTGAGAGCCCTGCAAGAGGCAGCATAGAAATTTCGCAGAAGTATCAAACGCCTTTACTGATTTTCACAAGCTGCAAAGGCTTAAATCTCTACATTCATAGCTACACTCGTTTCTGAGGAGTGCAGACTTTGAGTTTGGAGATGGAGTTCGAAGCTCCTACATGGGATCAGATCTACGAGATGCTTCTGGACTTGGCTGAAAGAGTCCGCAAAGACCGTTTTCTTCCAGACATAATTTTAGGGATCTCGCGAGGCGGTTGGCCGCCTGCAAGGGTCATGTCCGATCTGCTTGGGACCGCTGAGCTAGCCAATGTTAAGGTCGAATTCTACGTAGGCGTTGCTGAGACCAAGAAAGAACCCGTCATAACACAGCCGATTTCCGTGTCCGTCAAATCCAAGGACGTTTTGATCTTGGATGATGTCGCTGACACTGGGCAGAGCCTGAGACTCGTAAAGAACCACGTGACGAAACAGCGCGCAAGGGCTGTTAAGACAGCCACGATCTATTATAAACCTTGGAGCGTTATCGTACCCGACTACTATGAGAAGCAGACCAGGAGATGGGTAGTCTTTCCATGGGAACGCAAAGAAACCATCAGATCACTAATTAAAGAAAGCAAGGAGAAAGGACTCCCCATAAAGAGGTCAATCAGTAAACTTATCGAAGGCGGATTGGATAGGAGTCTGGTTGAACGCTTCGTTAAAGAGGTTACGATGGAAGAGTCGCAATGTTAGAAGCCAAGATTCCTGGATGGTGCGTTCTAATCGAAGGTTTCCTAGATATAGAGATCGAGAACATAGAGACGTTTCTTGACCAGGTCAGGAGCGAAACGCAAGGTTGCCATGTTCAATTTTTCGATGCGAAGCTTATTGCGGGTTTTGACCATCTCTACTTTGCTGTGTTGAATGCTGCAAGGGCTTTCGAGACAGGTAGGAACATATCGAAGAATCCTGCCGTGGAAATGCTTCTCTACGCCTCGGGGCAACATCAAATCAGTAAAGCCATAGAGCTCTTAGGCATGAAGCCGAGTTCTACACAAATAGCGGTCTTAGTAGCGGCTGATACTCATCAGAAAGCTCTCGAAGTGTTGAATAGAGTCTCTTGTCTCCTAAAAGGCGAGAGAGATAACAAGGCGATTGAACTTACAGATGAAAAGATACCGACCATAAAAGCAGCATTCAACATAGCTGATCTCGAGATTGAGGCAACGCTTAGGAAGTCGGAGAAAGAAGCCCTGACAAGCCTTTTGATCGAACGCGCAGCCCTTTTAGCCACGCAGACTTAAATGGATTTCTCCTTTGTGATAGATAATATGTCGTCAGGCTTGACTACTGAAACGCCCGTTAAGCCTCCTAGAACCTCAACGAGAACGATCTTGTCAGGATTTTCCAGGCTTACTTTCCGGTCAATGCCACTGGCAACAGCCTCAATTATCTCTCTTGTTGGAAGCCTTGTGTGTCTCTTCTCGACTGTGACGCGGAAGGTTTCATTCTCAGATATTCCCGCCGCAAGCTCGAGACCGGCTTTCTTTATCTCTTCCAGTTTTGTGTGAACAACGACCTCTATAGGGACTACTTTAAGCGTATAACGAAACTCGTAAGGACGTTCGTTCATCATCTTCCTCAAGTCTTTGATGACTCTGAAGGGGTCCAAGGCTGTCTTAGCCACAATCAACCCTGAAACACTGCTTTTTTCTATAACCGATTGGCTATCTCCAATCTCCCCAAGCAAGAACCAGAATTCTGAGCATGCATCGTTTTCGTATCCTCTGGAAGTTGAGGCAAGCAGGTTGAAATCTGTTAGAACCGACATCGACTTTCACCAACGATCAATGTCATCCACAATCCTTTATCTTGTCATGCTTCCTTATCTGTTAAGCGCTGAGGAATGAACCACGGCAAGGTTCATTGAGAAAGTTGAAGGCGCGCCTTACGGTGTAGCAACAGGAGATGCTATGGGTTCCCGAATGAGGGATATCCTGTGAAGTCAGTCAGGTGTCTCTGGGTATTCTGTCCTCTAGAGAAGTCCGAGACTTTTACGCCTATTCTTCTCAAGTCGAGCTCCACTTGGGCAAGGAGCTTACTTATCAAACTGTTGACGGTCTTTTTGAGGATCTGTAGATCATTCGTCGGGTTTTCGAGTGTCACGGAGCGGCTCCGGATCTTCATATCAGTCAGTATCGCGATCACAACGACAAATTTGAAGCTAAGATCCTTTTGCAAAAGGTTTGCATGAATGTCTTCACACAACTGGTCAGCCCGTTCAATGACAATTCCCAAGTCTCGTGTATCTTTCTTTAGGGTGGTAATCCTGCTGATGGATTCTGCCTCACCCCTTTCACGGACAGGCGTTTCATCCATCCCGTGCGAGGCATTGTGAAAATAGCTTCCAAGACTTCTACCGAACACCTCGACCAACCTCTGCACATCATAGCGTGCCAAGTCCCCAATCGTTCTAATCCTCATAAATTTCATCCTGTACTCGGTTTTCTTTCCAACGCCGATGAGACGGCTGACCGGCAAGGGCCCTAGGAACATTTCAACATCTTCAGGTTTGACGATAGTTAAGCCGTCAGGTTTCTGGAAGCTTGCTGCGATCTTGGCGACCAGTTTGTTGGGGCCGACGCCGATTGAGCAGGTGAGCCCTTCTCGGGCTTTTGCTTCTTCCTTCATCTTCTGAGCAAGTTCCTCTGCTGCACGAAAGTCTCCCTTTACTCTTTGTGTCACATCTAGGTATGCTTCGTCTATCCCAACCTGCTCGAAACTGTCGGCATAACTCCCAAAGATCCTCATGACATTGCCTGAAACTTCTTCGTAGAAGGTGTGGTCGACTGGGAGGAAGACGGCATCCACCTCCTTTAGCTTCCTTTTCGCCATAAAGATGGGTATTCCTGAACTCACGCCGTATTTTCTGGCTATGTAGTTGGCTGTGCTTACTGCCCCGCTGTCCTCTGTCCGTCCAGAATA
>CAYURV010000148.1:0-3212 GCA_964447115.1 uncultured Candidatus Bathyarchaeia archaeon | reverse complement strand
GTAGGAGGACTGGCAACAGACTACTGTGTAAAGAGCACGGTTATTGACGCCCTCAGACTAGGGTTCGAGACCATCTTGCTTGTAGATGCAACACGAGGAGTGAATGTCAAACCGGATGACAGCGAGAAAGCCATAGAGGAAATGGTCCGGAAGGGTGCGAAGATAGCTTCGCTAGCAGATGTGTTCTAAGTCTCCGTAGGATTCGCAAGCCGCTCCATCGCGAAGTACTCTTGACTCGTAGGAGTTGACATGCATTGAAAGTCGAGAAAGAGGAAGAAGCCGAGGAGCCTGTGATGGTAGAGCAGGATCTTCTCAGATTCGAATCTGGCAAGGACTTACCAGAAACGATTAGGGACGAAGTCGTGGTAGAAGGCCAGATACAACTATATGTTAACGGCCAGCATCACACCACTTTCCTTTGTTTGACGCCCCAAGCCAAGGAGCTGGCAGTAGGATACCTCGTGACTCAGGGATTCGTTACCAAACTAGACGACATAAAAAGTATGGAAATTAGAGGAGAAGAGGTCCACGTTACTCTGAAAAGGAAACCTGTGAAAGCGTTTCTAAGGAAGCGGCAACTTATACTCACATCTTGTGGCAGCAGAGGTTTGAATATTCCTCCTCGTCTTCTAATGAGGGCGAAAAAAGCCAGCGCCTATCGGAACTTCAGACTTAACCCGCAGATTGTATCCAAAGCCACAATGGAGCTGAATTCGCGAGCGCTTACCTTCAGGAGTACTGGTGGGACTCATGCTGCAGCTTTGTTGAATGGGAATGGAGAGGTTGTCGCGTTCTCGGAGGATATAGGCAGGCATAACACCCTTGACAAGGTCATCGGCAAAGCGATTCTGGAGGGCATCGACCTAACGAGAACCTTTCTGGCTTCCACAGGAAGGCTGACTTCCGAGATGGTCGTCAAGGCAGTGTACGCAGGGGTGCTAGTGATGGTTTCGATCTCGGCGCCCACCGACAAAGCCATAAAAATAGCAGACACTGCTGGTCTGACTCTCGTCGGCTTCGCGAGGGGAAATCGGTTCAACGTATACACCCACCCTGATAGGATTCTTTTTTGATCTGAGGACATCTGGGGGAACCTATTTACAGACAACAGACCGTCCTAACAGCAAAAGGAGTGTCTGAAGTCGTAACAAAAAGATTTTAAGAGCATGCCCAATAGATTTCTAACCTGTGCGGCCGTAGTCTAGTTTGGTCTAGGACGTCAGCCTGCCACGCTGGTGACCCGGGTTCAAATCTCGGCGGCCGCACCAGTATCCAGCCTTCCAGTTTACTAACGACTTTGATCGGGAAGGAGTTCTAAGGGGAGATACCGCCTCATTGCAGGAAAAGGATAGGGGGTATCGATTTTAGGAGTTTTCCCGCTTCAAAATTGATAGAGGAAGAAATACGACAGAACCAGAAGAGAAAGATAGGTTGAAATCCCGGCTGCTGCACTATCATAGAATTGAATAGGGTCTTTTTCCTCAACCCCGTTTTCCCCTCTTTTCTTCCAATAATCCTCATTGCCGGAAGGTGTTCTGCTTGAGGGTGAATCTTCTTTTCTATATGAATAGTTGCCAGCGCCTGTTCTTCGACTCAGTTTGCAGCCAAAAGAAATAAGTTCAGCTTACCTATTGGGCTAGCTAAATACTATGATTGGGGAGGCAGCTTCAACGAGTCCTGCTAATGCGGAACGCCAAGGTTTTTTCCTAGTTCTATGTGTGATAGGGGCGTTGGCCATTCTCAGTTCTACAATGTCTAAGAATCCTGTTCTGAATCCTTTTGCAGAAAGCTTGGGAACGCCTGAAGTTTTTATGGGATTTGTTGCGGCGGCTTCTACTATACCAGGAGTCATAATTAGTCTTCCAGCCGGGTCTCTATCAGATATTTTCGGTAGGAGGAAGGTCCTCTTAGCGTCCAGCATTGTATTTGCCTCTGCACCTTTCCTCTACATTCTTGTTTCTACCTGGTGGCAGTTGATTCTAGTCCGCTTCTACCACGGCTTCGCAACTGCCATCTTTGTGCCAGTGATGAGAGCCGTGATATCCGATTATTTTCCATCTAGGAAGGGTGAAAGAATCTCAATGTTCACGTCAGCTACAATCGTGGGGCGGAGTATCGCTCCCTTTCTAGGAGGATTCATACTATCCATCACCCTTTGGAACTTCCGTACGCTCTACCTTACCGTGGGCATAGCGGGAGTCACAGCTCTGCTTACTACGTTTTTCCTTCTAAAGGAGAAGGATGAGGCATCAGAGCGTCGTCTTCCGAAAACACTGGGGCAGAGATCCAGAGAAAAGAAACGGACTTCGACGCGCAGGTTGAAGGATGTTTACGGAAACTTCGGCATAATCTTTGCCAGCGCCACTGAAGCCGTAGCATACTACGTCTATGGAGCTCTGGAATTCTTTCTTGCAGGATACTTGAAGAATGTCGCTCTTCTTGACCCTTCTTTGATTGGGGCGATCTTGGGCGTGCAGCTCGCTTTGATTCCTTTCGTTAGCCCCTTCATGGGAAGGTTTTCGGACAGAGTCGGAAGAACAATCCCGATAACTGCTGGCTTGCTGATCGGTGGTTTTCCGTTGCTCATCATCCCCTACACTACCCATTTTCCCATTCTTCTGGCAATCTCAGTCACCTACGGACTCAGTTTTGCGATGGTCACGTCTTCTACACCAGCTCTAGTAGGCGACTTATCTAGCAAGGAACAATATGGGGCGGCTATGGGTCTCTTGGCAACCATCATGGACATTGGTCAGATGTTGGGACCTATCATTACTGGCATTATACTGGCAACATTCGGGTATTCAGGTTCCTTCACATCTTTGGGAGCAATACTTCTATGTTTCTCCACATTATTCATTATGTTCCGAAGACTATTCTCCTCATAGTGAAACTTAAATTGTCAAATCATAAATCCTATCACGGAGAAATTGTTATGAGATGGATCACTCGTAGTCACGCCATGGTTGACCGAATTGCGTGTCCGTGGCTAATAAGGAAGTTCGTTGATTCTAGGGCTGAGTTCATCTTTGTAGCCGCAGATATGGTGCTTGAGAAGGCGAAAGAACTGGACGCTGTACCATTTGACATCAAAGGCGCTGAGCTAGGGCATAAGGATGACAAATGCACCTTTGACGCACTCATCGAAAAGTTCAAGCTGAGAGATCCAGCTCTGCTAGAGCTCGCGAAGATCGTCAGGGGTGCCGATACGG
>CAYURV010000147.1:1317-3238 GCA_964447115.1 uncultured Candidatus Bathyarchaeia archaeon | reverse complement strand
TCTATGTCCTTGGCTAGTTACTTGGCGGTGCCTTACGAAGAGCTAGAATGGCGATGCGGAGGCATTAACCACATGGGTTGGTTTACAGAGCTCACTCACCAAGGAAAGGATATGTACCCTTTGTTAAAGAAGCAGGCTAAAGAGAACAGAGAACTCTACGAGAAAGACCCCGTCAAGTTTGAACTGTTGTTCCACCTCGGCTATTTCGTCACTGAGTCAAGCGGTCACATGTCAGAGTATGTCCCCTACTTCCGCAAGAGACCTGAACTGATCGACAAATATTGCCGAGAGGGCTACCTGGGTGGAAGGGGATTCTACGCGAAGAATTGGCCGATATGGCGGAAAAACCTGGATGAATGGAGAAAGAAGGTCATCAAAGGGGAGGTACAACCTGACCTACGTAAAAGCGTTGAATATGCATGTGAGATTATCGAAGGCATAGCGTTCAATCGACCCAAGGTCATCTATGGAAACGTGCCTAATACCGATCTAATCACCAATCTGCCTCAGAACGAAGTAGTAGAAGTTGCATGCCTGATTGATAGCAACGGAATCCATCCGACCTACTTCGGCGACTTGCCTCCACACCTTGCAGCGCTCAACAAGTCGAATATGGCTGTCTACGACATGACAGTAAGAGCTATCATGAACAACAATTACGAAATGGCAGAACAAGCATTGATGCTTGACCCCTTGACCGCTGCTGTTTGTTCGCTTGAAGAAATTAGGAATATGTTCGCTGAACTTTACGAAGCAGAGAGAGACTACATTCCGAAATTGAAATGACTGACTCGATGATCTCACGTTTTCTTAACCTTCCCTGTGACTTTCGAAGAAAGAATCGGAAAACTTTAAGGCTTTAAAAGTCATCTTCCACTCATGCCTCCCCTTTTGGTGACCAAACGCAGAAATGCGTTCGTGATTGGCACGATATTGGTGGCATTAGCATTAATAGCGGGGGTGTTACATACTCAAACAAAGAGGCACGTGATACCCGTGCAGCCTTCCATAACCATTGAGAGAACAAACCTAAAGTCTGTCCCGCTTTACGGCTTTTTTGAAGCAGACCTTAACGTGACAGCCAACTTTGAGAACCCCTTCAACCCAGAAGAAGTGAATGTAACAGCCATCTTCAACTCGCCAAACGGAGCCATCACAAAGATCCCAGCGTTCTATTACCAGGAGTTTAACCGCAGCTTGGTTGGCGATGATGAGAAGCTCACGCCCATAGGCGAACCCTACTGGAAGATCAGGTTCACTCCGATGGAGGTTGGCGAGTACACATTCTATGCCACGTTAGAGGATGACGGTCAAATCATTGAAACAGACCGCCTAACGTTCAACGTTTCCTCCTCAGATAATCGGGGGTTTGTGAGGATCAGTAACAGAGACCATAGGTTCTTCCAGTTTGACGACGACAGCTCCTTTTTCTTCATAGGCCACGATGTCTGCTGGTTCGGTTCTAAAGGCACCTACGATTATGATACATGGTTCTCATCAATGAACCTTAATGGCGAAAAGATTACCAGAATATGGATGGCTCCATGGGCTTTCGGCATCGAATGGAAAGGGCTCGGAGATTACGACATGGCAGAAGCTTGGCGTCTCGATTACGTTCTCGAGAAAGCCAGAGAGAAGGACATATACGTACTTCTCTGCCTCATGAACCATGGACAGCTGCAATCCGGAGGCCTAACAGGGCAGTTTAATGACAACCCCTACAACGCAGTGAGAGGAGGACCATTGGCGAGGCCGGAGGATTTCTGGAGGGATGAAACAGCATTAGATCTATTCAAGAGGCGACTGAGATACATTGTTTCTAGGTGGGGTTACAGCCCCCATGTCTTGGCATGGGAACTTTGGAACGAGGTCGAGCTTACAGACAACTACAACTTTGAGCAGGTCGCTGAATGGCACGATT
>CAYURV010000147.1:0-1217 GCA_964447115.1 uncultured Candidatus Bathyarchaeia archaeon | reverse complement strand
ACTAAGGACGAGGAAGGGGTTCAAATTCACAACGGCATATGGTCCTCCGTCCACTCCGGCTCAGCAAGCTCAGCAATGCTGTGGTGGTGGGATAACTATGTACACCCATATGATCTTTACTATCACTTCAAAGCCCTGAGCAAGTACCTTGAGGGCATCGAGCCTGACCGATCTGCGTTTAGAAACCTCAAAGTGAGGCTTGTCTCGCCTGACGAGATTAGCCTCGGAGACCTTTGTGATATCACTGTGTATCCAAGCCTAGGTTGGGCTAGACCGGAAGCCAATATGTTCGAAGTAGATCTCTATGGGCACATTACAAATCTTTCGCAGCTCAGCGGTTTTGTTCATGGCGGATATCATCCTGACCTTAGAAACAACCCCACCTTCATAGTTGAACTCCCGTATAATGGTGAGGTGGTCGTACATGTGAATTCAGTAGCCAATTCCGGTGCTGTGCTGCAGGTCTATGTTGATGGCTCTCTGGTTAACTCCACTCCCTTGTCTGATAAAGACGGCAAGAACGACGACTCTGTCAACGAGTATAACATGGACGTGAGAGTCCCTATACCGCTAGGCAGACACGAGGTAAAACTTGACAATTCAGGTAACGACTGGTTCACGTATGACTACGTAAAATTCACAAATGCTGTCTTGAAGGTCAGTAAAGCCAGAGTCATGGGTCTGGGCAACGAGACCTTCGCGATAGCTTGGATCCAGAACAAGGATCATACATGGTGGAACGTTGTCAACAAAGTACCGGTTGAACCTCTGAGACTGATCAGCATGGAGTTTGAGGGCTTTCAAAGCGGTGAGTATGTTGTTGAGTGGTGGAACCCGTATAGCGGAGGGATAACGAGCAGGGAAAGCGTCCTAGTGACCGATGGCAGGATTTTGTTATCTGTCAGCAATTTGGAAAAGGATACTGCTGTCAAGTTTTACGTCAAGAGATAGATAGGAAAGACGGCGAAATCTAGGCTGGACCGGCTGTTCTAAAATATAGTATTATATAAGCTAGCCTTCCCAGTATACTTGAAGGGTTGAGGAAAGAGTTGATCAAGATCATAGTCTCCGTTGCCGCAGCCATAGCCTTAGGAGTTCTACTTATGCTTATGCCGATAATGGTGTATACAAGTGATTTGGTAAGCACAGAGGTTACGTCACAGTGGCTCGGGGAACAAAGTGACCGAGGACTTCCAACTGGAGAAAATGCATCTACA
>CAYURV010000146.1:0-3243 GCA_964447115.1 uncultured Candidatus Bathyarchaeia archaeon | reverse complement strand
CAGCAACGGCTTTGAGGTTAGTGGCTCCGCAATCGAAGACTAGAACAACCTCTTCATGATTAGTCTTAGCCACAAAGTACCACTAGTTTTAGTTTGACGGTCACCATAATTATGGGTTTCTATTTGCCTTCATGTAGTAGCCAAGGATGGAGCTCTGCGTATGACTGCCTCGTAGACAAGATAGCCTCCGAACATGCTCACGAAACTTTGACTTACGTTAAACGCTGCTATAAAAGGACTTAATGAGACTGCAGCTTCTAAGGGTAACCCGTAACAAACTACGGAGACTGGCAGATTAACGAAGGCCATAACCAGGACTCGTAACGCGCAACCAAGAATGAATGAGATTGGCTTCGTTGGCTTACTTGGCTTCGCCGTTTTCCTAAACTGTATTAAGCCCATTGACATGCCTAGGATCGTCGAGAATTCTGCTAGAGCTTTCATTGATGCACCGATAACATCACCGCTGCGAACAAGTATGGCAAAAAGTGCCACAGCTGATGTGAATGCTCCAGGTTTCAGACCAAACAGAAGCAGAGACAACACAATTGGGATCCCGGTGAAGTCGAACTTGAGCCGAGGATACCAAGGAAAAGGAATCTTCAGACCTGAGAATTTAAGGGTGTAATCAAAAACGACAACGAGAGCGCCAAGAACAGCAATCCGACTTAGAATCCTGGTAGTCAGCTTCATTTCGAATCAAATAGAGCTTCAGTTCTAATCTATTTAAAATATCTACTCAGAAGAGAGTAGATATCTCAAAGAAGCAATCTGGCTGCCGACCACATTGTTTTGACGTTTCCAATGCAATTCTGATTCATCGCAGAGTAATAATTATTCCATGTATCCAAAGTCGGCATCAACAGCGGTTACAGCGTACTTATATAACAGATTTCTTGCATTTCTTGCTTAGGGGAATGAGGTGAAAGCTTCCTTCTTTTTCTTTAGATGCGACGGAAGACATTTGGTGATAGGAAGGACCCAACATGCTGTCAATGAAGCTCAGAAGCTCCCCCATCTCGTTCCCCTTTTTCTACCTGAACAGATATTATGCATTGGTTTCTTAAGGCATTCTAGGCAAACGTTGATAACTTAATATAAGGCTATTGTCAGCCTTTATGCATTAAGATACTAAAAGGGACCTAAATTCCTAAATCTTTGCTTATGGCCTGAACTCCTTTCAGTGCTATCTCGAAGAACTCTTCTTTTGACATTCCCAAATCTTCGCATAAAGATATCCTTCCTCTATCTGCTCCTCTGGCAAAATCCTTGTCCTTAAACTTCTTCTGTAAAGTCTTGGCTTCTACATCTATGACCTTCTTTGACGGCATCACTAACGCACAAGCCACTATCAATCCTGAAACAGCGTCAGAGGCAATGAGAGCCTTTTCCAAGTACGTGTCCGGCAGTACTCCGCTATGCTCATAGTTGTGTGCCTTCACAGCGTTCATAACTTCTTCTGGAACCTTTCCTGCCAGAATCCGTTGAGCCATGATTCCGTGTTTTGCGAAATCCTCTGCTGTCTTCTCATAATCAACATCGTGGACTAACCCTGTTAACCCCCAGAGAGATTCGTCTTCCCCAAGGTGCCGTGCAAGGGCTTTCATTATAGCCTCAACAGCAAGCATATGGAGGAATATGTTTTGACGCTTAACATTTGCCCTAACAAGTTCAACTGCTTCTTCTCGATTCAACATCAACACCTTCCACTCTCATAAACAATTCGCGTATAGATTAATCTGTAAGACCGAGCTGAATATTTATCTGTTTTCAAGAGAAAAAGAAGATGGGTATAGGATCCTGACCTTGTGTGCAGGATTGAGTCACATCAATCTGTCAAGCACGTAGTAGAAGACTGTTGAGAAGGCTTCTATCATCAATACTGCAAGGATTGAACCGAAAATTTCGCCGGTTGAAACGTATGTGATCAACAGAGCCACTGGATCAACGACTAGCCTGTAGAGCAAGGTCTTCTTAACAGAGACTTTACGCGAACGATGAGAAATTGGCGAGGCATCAGCACCACACTCTGCATTTGCGTAACTAAAAATCTTCTATGGGTATTTAAGTCTTCCACCTTAGTTTTCATTTCTGCTTAGTGATATTCATCCTGCCGATAAGAAAATTATCAGCCACGAACACGGTCTGCGATCTTTGTCTACTTCACATATCTGTAGTATCTGTAGCCGCAATCATTAGCTTCTTTCCCGATGTAATCCAGTGCGAACTCGTTTTTGGGCGGTATCACACTTTCGTGCAGCCCCAGTCTTCCCTCATGTAGGTCTTCATATAAATTCATTGGTATCTTTTGTCGTTCATACAACTGTCGCATTAGCTCTAACTTTCCAGCAACTTCCTTATACTCAGGCTGAACGATAAAGCTACATACTATCGCGCTACTCCCGCTTCCATAGGAGCCTATGCCAAACCTCTTTCCTTCTAAATTGTCTTTCCTTGTCTCGAAGTGGCTTACGGCACCTAACCATACCGATGCGGTGTAAGAATTACCGAGGAGGCTAAGAGCAGTCAACGAGTCTGCAACCTTTTCCTCGTACTCCTTTATGAACTCCTCGGTCGTCGTGAAACGCTTTCTGAACTCTTTGTAGCCTTCAGATATATAGAACTCGACATCAGTCAAGCCTTCTCTTGCGGGTTCCGGACCTATCTCCTTTGAAATCTTGCCCCATATTGGGAGATTCCTCCAGTCGTGAATCAGGAAGGATGCGAATGCGTACTGAACCATCTTTGGAAAGGGAGAATGGAAAGAGATCAGGTCTGTTTTCTCAATCAGGCTTTCATCAGGCGATCTGAGCGTTCCTGAAAGTAGCATGTTCTTCTTGTACGCATCTGCTGCAATCCTCATGTCTCTTAGGTAGCACCCTACAGAATATTGCCCGTTCACAACGGCTGTGGTCCTTTCGATGGGTCTAAAGAAGTCTCGGTCGTTCACCGTTCCAAAGCCAGTAAACTCGGGCTCATAGACCATTAGGCGGGGATCTTCCTTCAACAGCAATGCAACCGCTGCTGCCCCCTGCGTTGGCTCCCCAGGCGAGTTCAACTCATATACCGCAATATCAGTGCCTACAACAATTGCACACTTGAACTTATTCCAACCAGAAGCGATGTATGCTAGACGATCGATCATGGCGTAGGTGGCGCCGACACAGGCAAATTTCGTCTCTGGCGCACCAACATGATCAAAGGTTCCATCGCCATATGTCTGCTCAAGCATTCCTTGGACAT
>CAYURV010000145.1:0-3282 GCA_964447115.1 uncultured Candidatus Bathyarchaeia archaeon | reverse complement strand
AGAGCCAATATTCTTACAGCTGCCAAGGCGGCATTCTCCGGTTTCGAGGCGAGAAGAACTGGAATGCCGGTCGGCGTCATGATTGATGAGAAGGCTTTGGTCCAGCCCGACGTGTCGATATCAGGCGGGCAAGCTATAACTGGGTATGGTGTTGAGCCTGCTGCAACGCCGGAGAGGGCATCTGAAAGGCCGGCTACGGTTATGAGCACTATGTTGTCGTGGGATTCTACATATTCTCTAAGCTTCTTCAGAAGAATGTCCGGCGTTCTGTGCGCCGAAGACACAGTGTACTCGCATGTGACAGTAAAGCTCTCCTTTTGCAGGAACTCCTTGATTCGTTGGGCGAAGGGAAGGTCGCTCTTCGACCCCATCAGGACAACCATTCTTTGGCGCACCATGAAAGTTTCTATGTCTTGCTCAACTTATAAACGATAACTCAGCTTTAGGTCTGAAATTCACAAAACTGAATTTCCGATGACCAAAATAAAATCCTAGATCAAAATTCTTATCTTCTCAATATGAGATTTTCAAACTTGTTTCGAAGAGATTAGGAATGAAGAGGTTCTTAGAGTATAAGAGAGACGGAATGTATGATCCAATGTGAGGAATGGTTGATGGATGAAATCAAGAAGCAAATCAGAGGAGAAGCAATACCTAAAAAAACTGTCTCCGAAGAACCATTCATAGAACGAGAAGTCTTGTCTATTCTGGTCAAGTATCTTAGGGAGAATGGGTGGAAAGTCAAGGAACAAATTCGAGTTGATGGTGGCTCGATAGATATTGGCGCTGAAAAAGAAGGAAAGATATTCCTGATAGAGGCAAAAGGGGAGGACAGAGGCGGTTACCCTTCTGCGGAAATGAATTTTCAGATTGGGTTAGGACAGTTGATGTCACGAATGAAACATCGTGAACCTGAATATGGTCTGGCGTTTCCGCTGACAAGAGATTTCGCTAGAGTATTGCAGAGATATCGAGGCAGTTTCGCATTCGAGAAACTAGAGATTTACCTCATCCCAGTAAATAGGGATGGCTCTTGCGAGTTGATTTCACCCCACGACATTTCAGAATTCCTAGAGGAAAAATCATCGATCTACTCTCCATTAGGCAATAATGCTACAACGTTTGCATAATTGATCCACTGAGGCGTAAGTAAGCATCTTTCACAAGCCTTCTTGGGCAACCGTCCATAATATCAAGTTGTGAATTGCCAACTGCGGGTTGGGTTTCTAACCGATAATCATCTAAGAAGTATTCCATTCTGCCCATAACCCAAGGTAGGCCATCTGCTTGGCGAAAACTAAAAGAGCGTTCAAGTCAATATATCTCATAAGCCCTCTCGATCAGTGAGTAGGCTCTTTTGTAGTCTTCATAGATTTTCAGGTATGTCTTCTGGTTGTTCCGGTTCGGCGTGTATACCTTCTTTATCTTCACTGCATCTTCAGCCGCCTTTCGCAGACTTGAGTACTGTCTCGTTCCCGTTCCAGCTAACAGAGCCGCACCTAAAGCAGCTGCGTCGTCAACCTCTGGTATCTGTATGTTTCTTCCAAAGATGTTTGCTTTCATCTGGTTCCAGAGGTCGCTTTTCGTTTCTCCTCCAACCATGTTTACTTCCTCAACGGTTACATCGAGTTCTTTCAGAAGCCCAAAGGTTTCCAGATATTGGAAAGCCACGCCTTCTAGGATTGACCGGACGAAGTGACCCTTCGTGTGGGAAAGGTTGATGCCGAAGTAGACTCCGCGAGCCTTCTCGTTAAACTTGGGTGAGAAGGCGCCTGTGAGATAGGGATAGAAGAACAGACCATCGGAGCCCGGAGTGACTTCTGAAGCTTCATCTGTAAGAAGATCGTAAGGATCAAGTCCTACTCTTTGCGCTTCTGCCTTCTCCTCCTGTCCAAAGGTGTCTCTGAACCAGCGAAGAGAGGCGCCAGTAGTTGTTATTATGGCTTCGTACTCCCATGTGCCGGGGATGACGTGACAGCAGCAGTTGATCCTACCCCTTGCATCGATCATAGGCTCGCTTAGGGGTACCTCTACCACCGAGCCCGTACCGGTTCCTATGTTAACGGGTCCCTGCCTGGTCACGCCCGCTCCCAGACACTCGCAGGGCCGGTCTCCACCCCCATTTACGATTGGAAGCCCCTTAGGAAGGAGAGTCTTCTTCGACGCAAGGGCCGATACTTCGCCTACAATGGCTGAGGATTCTTTTGCTGGAGGCAATTTCTCAACAGGTATGCCAATGGCGGAGCATATCTTTTCAGACCATTCTCTTCTTCCTATGTCGAATAGGAGTGTTCGAGAAGCCATGGAGTAGTCCGTAACCTGCTCGCCTGAGAGCTTGTAGATTACGTAGTCCTTCGCACAAAGGAAACATTCAGCCTCCTCGAAGGCTTCGGGAACATTCTCCTTAAGCCAGAGAATCTTTGAGGCTGAAAAAATCGGGTCTATGGTGACGCCGGCTATCGACAGAACTTCTTCTTCGCTGATTATTCCCTTGATTTCTTGTGCTTGCAGTCCAGTTCTGTTATCAAGCCATATTATGCTATTGTAGAGTTCCTTGCCATCCTTCCCTAAGGGCACAACGGCTTCTCTCTGAGAGTCCACAGACAGACCCGCAATCTCCTCTGCGCGGATGTCTGCTTTCTTGAGGCTTTCCTTTATTGTGCCAGCCGCGGCGCTCCACCATTCCAAAGGCTTCTGTTCAGCCCATCTTGGCTGAGGATGATAGACCGGGTATTCCTTAAGCGCCTCCGAGACTTTACGGCCCTCAAGGGTGAAGA
This sequence comes from uncultured Candidatus Bathyarchaeia archaeon, assembly GCA_964447115.1. Classification (GTDB taxonomy): domain Archaea; phylum Thermoproteota; class Bathyarchaeia; order Bathyarchaeales; family DTEX01; genus CAYRBK01. Next base: position 505 of record CAYURV010000145.1, on the reverse strand, counting down.
TGACTGTTTTACAGGCAGATGTGCCAAGGTCAACGCCGATAAGATATGCCGGCATAGACACCATCTTCTCATTCGTGTGTACCCGTGTATTATTTCACGATGCTATTGAGAGTTTCCTTTCTTTTCCCCAAATTCATCCCCGAAAGAGCGAGTATCCCCTTCTCCTTCGGGAGCGAAGGTATCACGAGGGCTTTCAGGATGCTTCCTTTGAAGACCGTGACCCTTTCCGATAAGGTTTTGCAGCCTTCCAAACCAAGGCTCTGATCATAGAGGAAGTCCATGTAGCCTTCGCCGTGGGTCGATATTGTACCGTTAAGGGAAGTGAAGGCTGGAGTTCCATTTACGATGAGAATTCTCTCCAGATAGTGCAGCCCAAGAAGGTGAGTGATGTACTTGGTGGCGTCAATCTTTCCCTCAGCCATGAGCCTCAAGATGATGGGTATGTGGTAAGGAGAAGCGCCGCTAGTTCCCGTGATGAAAGGTCCGTTATAGTGAATCTTGTTCG
>CAYURV010000144.1:0-3285 GCA_964447115.1 uncultured Candidatus Bathyarchaeia archaeon | reverse complement strand
CATATCCGGAGCTGCATGGTACTCCTTCCGCTTTCAGGGCTTCTATGAACCGAGTTTTTGGCAGACCATAAAACTTTTCGGCGTCATATTTAAATATGAAAAGGTGATAGGCGTGACCCGTTGCTCTAGGGTCTCGTTTAAGTGGTTCTATGCCATCTATCTTTGACAACTTCTCTGACAGGTAATGGGCATTTTCGTTTCTCAGCCTCGTCTGCTCTTTCAGTCTAGTCATCTGGACCAGCAAGATTGCGGCTTGGAACTCGGTCATTCTGGAGTTGGTGCCAGGGAAATCGTGCTGATACAGGGCGCCGTCCATAACCCGTCCACAGTTGTGGTAAGACCAACATAGCTCGTAGAGCCTTCGATCGTTTGTGACAATGATGCCCCCTTCCCCGCTGCTGATGTTCTTGCTGGACTGAAAACTGAAGGCTCCCAAGTCTCCTATAGCTCCCACTTTCCGACCTCGCCATTCAGCCCCCCAAGCTTGACAAGCGTCCTCTATGATGAACAGGTAATTGTCTTTGGCTATTCGAGCTATATCATCCATGTTGGCTGGGCAACCGCCAATGTGAACAGGAAGAATGGCCTTGGTGTTTTCGGTAATGGCTGCTTCTATCCTCGTCGGGTTTAATGTGTAGGTTTCAGGGTCTATGTCGACAAAAACAGGCAACGCACCAACGTAAAGCGTTGCAGTAGCCGTTGCCATAAAAGTATAGGCTGACATGATCACCTCGTCACCGACACCGATGCCGGCCACTCTTAGCGTGATCTCGAGGGCTGCAGTGCCGTTCGTCACAGCGACCCCGTACTTTGCGTCTTGATAGGCGGCAAACTTCTCCTCGAATTCCTTCTTCTTGCTCCCCCCTATACCCCAAACTCCACTGTACAAGACCTCCTTTAGTGCACCCAACTCTTGCTTGTTAAAAAAAGGCCACTTCGGAAAGGGCTTAGTTCTTGTGGGTTCGCCACCTTTGATCGCTAGCTCAGCCATGTCTTGATCTCACCTTGGCCTGAGATGTGTCAGGTCTTCTGATACAACTTCCTAAGCAATTCCAAGCATTTTTCAGTTATTAGGCCCGCTGCCTCGGGGTTAACTTGGCACGCCTCTTCCACCTCGTATCCTCCCTCAGCATAAGCCTTAGGAGTAGGGACATACCCCACATTGCCGTTGGCATATCCGACGAAAAACGTGTGGTGGAACGGCGAATGCTGCTTAATGTAGGTGCCTATCTCGTTAAAAACCTCTCCAGGGACGAATACCATGCCGATGTCTCCGATCCGCCAAGCTTGGATTTCCATGTTGACAGACGGCATCGGCTTACCTGTAGTCCAGCTCTCCAAAGCCTCAGACGCATATCTAAGCCGCGTCTTAGCCCATTTGACCACGCTTTCTACTGCGCCTTCAGCCTGCAGTCTCTCCACTTGGCTTCTCAGGTTTGTCACGAGTCCTTCGGCCCTTTCTCTTGAGCCGTAGTCGTATCGTGGAACGGCTACAGTCTCTGATACTGAAGCCAGAGATTCTGCAGTCGCATTCTCGAAGCCCGCCCAAATCCTGACTACTTCACAACCTAGCTGCGTTCCTAGGTTTCTGGCAGGCTCATATGTATGATTCATCAAGACGGGGTTGATGTTACCGCATGCTCCCTGAAGGAACAGGAAATTGGCGCCTGTTAATGTTTCCACGATCTCACGTGTTTTGCCGGGGTAATCAGCCGATATGAGGCGCATCTTCCAGGATTGGGAAACCGGGTGGCACGCAAAGTTAACTATGCAGGCTAAGGGCTTATGATCTAAGCCTTGAAGTCTGATTACACCGACAGTCCGGTCTACAGGTCCTTCGGGATTTTGCCCCAAGATTATTCTACCATCAGGGCACCTTTCACGTCGGTTGATACCGATGTGGGATGTACCCCAACCGAGACCTAGACTTGCCTCTTGCATATTTGAGAATGCTTCCTGGATTCCACCAGCAAGGTAGAACTTCAGGCATGCCCGATATGCCGCCACATAGTCTGCTCCTTTGAGTGAGGCTTCAAACTCAGCGACTGCTGGACCATAGTGAGTGTGCGTACACGCGACTGTTATCTGCTTCTCAGGTATGCCAGTTCTTCGGTTCGCTTCCTCGCGAACCATCTTTACAAGCGAATCGTCTACATGCAGCAGGTCAGAGGACGCGAGGGCAGCTGTCATTTCGCCGTCCGAGATGACAAGCGAGGTTGCTTTCAGTCTATCATGAACACCAATCGAAGAAGGCTCACGCTCCGCGAATCCGACAAGGCTAATGCCGACTGGCGGTGTAATGTCCACGCATGAAACGCCTGTTTTGAGCATTCTAACCGGATTTCCCCCGTCCTTACTTGTTTTTCACATAAACTGCTCAAGCCTGGTTAACCCAATTATTTTTTCGAATTCTAGGCCTAGGGCGTCGAGGATCTGGTCGAAGGTTGACCGTAGATAGGCGATGTACTTGTCTACATCTATCTCCCTGTCTGTGGCAAGTTCAACCGGTTTGACATGGGGATCCTTCGAAACCTTGACAAATCTTATGAGGTCTCCGGCTTTGATCTCAATCCCTTTATCCTTCAAAAGCCTGGCAGCTTTCACGTGTTGCGGGGTGGTCTTGGTGTAAAAGGTGGGGAGCTTTCCCAAGACAACTTCAAATGCTAAGTCATTTAGGTCCGTCCATTCCCGCCGCTTAAGCATATTATAGCATTCTCGAACAATCTTCTCGATGTCCTTCTTCGCTGCCTCAAAATCCGCCGGATTCTTGACCCCACTAAGACGATTCTCCATCTCGTCAAAGTAATTCTTAATCAGACGAGGTATATGTCGCTTCTTGCCAGTAAGCCCCTTCACGTCTACACTTCCATCTGGAAAAACACCGAGATAGTTCTTCTTCCTAGAACTCAACACTGCATAACGGTAGGACTTATCTGCCTCCAGCTCCATACCAAGAGCCTTCTCAGACCACTCCGCGAGCAACCTGATCTGCTCCGGAGATGGGTTTTTCAGGAAAAGGCTGTCCGTGTCGCCATAGAGGACTTGGATTCCTAGCTCGCGAGCCTCCTTAATCGTCTGCGTGATGACATCTCTTCCTATTGCTGCCGTGGCTTCGGCCACTGGGGGGCAGTAAAGGTCGAATGTGTCTGCCCCGAAGACGCCGTAGGACGCGTTCAAGATGACCTTCAAAGCGCTCTGGGTGATGTCGTACCAGTTCCTCTGCGATTTGGGGAGTGACTTGTCTTTTGCCTTCGGTTTATACCATCTGACCCTTAGGTCTCGAAG
>CAYURV010000143.1:0-3294 GCA_964447115.1 uncultured Candidatus Bathyarchaeia archaeon | reverse complement strand
TTGTTCTTATGGTATATTTCAACTCGTCTTTCCCAGTCTTGGGGGAAGAGTTCCTCGAAGTATTTCTCAAGCCCCTCTGACTCTTCATAGGTTACGCATAGAAGTGGCAGTCCAGTTTCCTCAGCTACCTTGTGTAGGTCGACGACATTGTACCAGCTTATGACACAACCGTTAAGCATGAGGAGGTTTATATCTTCTCTTCCAAGAGTTCTATACATCTCTATTATCTTTTCAGTCGCATCCATCCCTCCAACCGTGATGGTGGAGAAGGCGAAACCATCGACGGCCTTATCAGTCCGCATAACTACGCCTGCCAGAACAGACTTTTTACTTTCACCCTTGACAAAGCTCTCAGAAATTCCTAGGGCTCTAACAGCCTTCTTGTGAACATGTAACCTCAGACAGATCACCTCTTAAGACCGGAGAAGAGGAGTTTGCTTGGAACAAGGGATCTCGGCTCATCCAGATCAATATAGCAATCTTATCTCATGATTCTAATGTATAGTATCCTAAAAACCCATCGAAACTCTCTGCGAAAAGTAGTGTTGACTTTAATACTTTTGTCAAATGATGAAAGTTTAAAGATACGTGTTTCCAAGGCTAGGGAGCCTTCAGTTGTTTTTATCTCTTATAGTTAATGATTGAATAACCCTCTTTTAAGGCAATATTCGTTTGTTAGGATTCGGCGAAACCTCATTTAGAGCCAGAAAAAAGGTTATCTAAGCAGATTTCCCATCGCCCTAGATTTATATCCTTAATCTCAGTAGGTTATGTGTACTTTCTACAACTGAAAGAGGCTTCACATCTTGTCGCAACCAAAGGTACGTTCACACGTCAAAGATGCTGATTTCCTTTTCGAGAACAAGCCTACAAAGGTAATAGCCATTAGAAACTCTCCTAAAATCGATCTCGCCGGCATATCGGTTGGTCCTTTCGAGGAAGGAAACGAGTATGAAGTTAGATTCTGGGAAGCTCAAGAGCTTGAGAAAGCTGGTATAACCCGCCCCAGAGAAGAGACTATAACGGCTTCAAGGCTTTACCAGACTTTGCATAGGGAACGTATTCAGCCTGTAAATAACCTCTCTTCCTTGCCTGATGATTTCTATCCAAGGCTGAGACGACTAGTCGAGGAACTTAAGAGTTCATCCCGAAGCAGTCCAGATAAGATGAGAGAATATGAGTATGCCCAGAAGCTCTCTAATGATATAGTTGGTTGCAGACTGAAAAAAATAATCTCCTTGGCGTGTACACCCGGCCAAAAAAGCCAGGTGTTAAGGAACTTGACGATAGAAGAACTGAACCTGTATGAGAAGCTAGACAAGATTATAAACGAGTGGAGAGATCAAATCCTTTAGAGGATGCTGAGACCTTGACTGAGCTGTTGCTGGAGAAGCCGCAGGAACGTTTCCAAAGCTTCTTCAAATCGAACAAGTATCGCCAAAGAATCTCACAAATGTCCTTAAGTGGAGCAACCTCGTTAGTTTTGGACTTTGAAGATCTCCTGATAGCTGACCACGAATTAGCTGAAGGCTTGCTTGAGCAGCCGGAAGAATATTTGGGGTACGGCGACAATGCTGCTTTCGACCAGCTGCAGATACAGGACCCCGAGTATGCAGACAAAATCAAAGATGTTGGGGTGACAGCTAGGCTTCGGAGCCTGCCTTTTGTTACGCCACTTAGGAAGCTAAGCTCGGAACACATCGGAAAATTGGTGATGCTCGAAGGCATAGTTATACGCGCAACAAATGTTAGACCGCTAGTCACAGATGCTATCTTCAGATGTAAGAGATGCAATGACACAATTCCAATCCCTCAGACCGGAAACTTTCTGACTTTCCCATATAAATGCACCAACCCTACGTGTAGGGGTTCAGAGAGCTTCGAGTTTGTACCTGAAGAATCCAAGTTCGTTGACTCTCAAGAGATACGGATTCAAGAATATCCTGAGGAGTTGCCTCCAGGTCAAACGCCGCGTTCGCTGGACATACAACTGGTTGGGAAAGACATAGTTGATGTTGCTAGGCCAGGAGATCGAGTCTATGCTGTGGGCATAGTCCGGGCTGAAGCTAGGTCCTATCCTAAAACGGGGAAGCTGAGAGCATTCTCTCTTTCCATAGACGCAAACTTTGTTGACACCACAGGTAAGGAGCCTGAATCACTAGTGATCACCCCTGAAGAAGAGCAGGAAATACTCAGGCTATCTAAAGACCCGTGGATTCATCGCAAGATAGTTCTTTCCATCGCGCCTTCTGTCTATGGCTACGAGCACATCAAAGAAGCCATCATGTACCTACTATTCGGGGGTGTTCCTAAACATCTGCCTGACATAAGCATCAGAGGCGAACTCAACATCCTGTTCATCGGCGATCCGGGCACAGCTAAGTCGCAGTTACTTAGGTATGTGCCAAGGATTGCTCCCAGAGGGCTCTACACCAGCGGCAGAGGGACAACGGCGGCTGGATTGACGGCGGCTGTCCTCCGAACTGAGACTGGTGGGATGACGCTTGAAGCCGGGGCTCTCGTATTGGCGGATAGAGGAATAGCCTGCATAGATGAGATGGACAAGATGCGGCCAGATGATAGAGTCGCCATACATGAGGCCATGGAACAACACACAATCTCCATCGCAAAGGGAGGAATCGTAGCCACCTTAAACGCAAGAGCAGCAATCCTGTCGGCTGCTAACCCTGCTCTAGGAAGGTACGACGCGTACAGAACTGTTGCTGAGAACATATCGCTTCCTGTGACAATTCTCTCAAGGTTTGACTTGATATTTGTCTTAAGGGATGTGCCGGAGAAGGAACGAGACTCCCGGATGAGCGAACATATTCTCGAGCTGCATAGGATGGGAATCTCTCCTGCAGAAGCGCCTATACAGTCAGATCTTTTAAGGAAGTACATCGCCTATGCCAAGGGGATAACGCCCACGCTAACCCCAGAGGCCTTAAGACACCTCAAAGACTTCTATCTAGAGATGCGTTCTGCAAGTGAGGTTGAGGGTTCACCTATTGCCATAACCGCACGCCAGTTGGAGTCGCTGGTCAGGATATCTGAGGCTAGGGCGCGAGCTGCGTTGAGAGAAGAGATTTTGGATGAGGACGCTGAGCATGCCATTGCCATAATGAGAAGGTCTCTTGAAGAGGCGGGTATTGATGTTACTTCGCGTAAGATTGACATTGACATAATAATGACTGGTAAACCTAAGAGTCAGCAAGATAAGCTGCGCGTAATCCTGAACATCTTAGTGGAGATGGAGAAAGAGACAGGAATCGTTAAGAGAGACGATCTCCTAGA
>CAYURV010000142.1:0-3309 GCA_964447115.1 uncultured Candidatus Bathyarchaeia archaeon | reverse complement strand
TCCCGGGAAAGAAGGTCTTCGTTGTCTTCGTTGACATCTATGTTCTCAACCACGACGGGAACCTCATAGACGCTTCAGCCCTGGCTACGTTAGCAGCGTTAACGAATACTAAGGTTTTCAAGTACGAGATGAAGGATGGTGAAGTCGAGATAAAGCCTGGTTTTGAGGCGTTACCCTTGAGAAACTTTCCCATAGCCGTCACCTTTGCCGACATCAGCGGAAAGCTGGTTGTTGACCCTTGGCTTGACGAGGAAGAGGTTATGGACGCTCGGCTAACGATAAGCTTCGATAAAGACGGAAAGGTATGTGCGGTTCAGAAGGGTGGAACAGGAACCCTGTCTCCTGAGCAGATCATTGAGGCTGCAAAGACAGCTAAGGAAAAGGCTGAAGAGTTAAGGAAATTGGTAGTGAAGAGTTGATGGGTCGCCGTAAAGGGTCACGTAAGGTAGGGTTAAGAGGTGGTTTAGGCCCCAAGTACGGCGTTACTGTTAGAAAGAGATATAGCGAAACTGTATCAGAAATGAAGAGAAAGCACACGTGCCCGCAATGCAGCTCTAATTCGGTTCAACGCGAAAGCGTAGGAATATGGGTCTGCATGAAATGTGGCTTCAAGTTTACTGGTGGGGCATACGTCCCGAGAACGAAGCTGGGAGTATCCGCTGAACGTTCCGCAAGAAAAGGCTAGTCTGCAACGCCGATCGAACATGTTGTGGCTTCCCACCTTTTGGCATCTCCTTATTCATCGCTGGCTTCCTCCCCGGAGTGTCTGGAATTGCCATGTCAGAGACCGATGAACAGTCTTCAAGGTGCACAGAGTTTTGAAAGAAAAGGCTTCAGCTCTTATTCGTTTTCAGCTTCCTTCAGAAAGGGAGGCGAATTTAATTCGGAATGCTCTCAGACCGGAGATTGATGCTCGTCTGTCGCGCCGGTCTAGAATCCACTTGTTGCAGGAAGGAAGTGTCCTCACGCTTGTCTTCGATTCCAGAGATACGGCAGCCCTAAGAGCCTCAGTCAACTCGTACCTGAGCTGGATATACCTTCTGAACAGCATATATGACATTCTAGATGCAGTATCCAAGCAAGGCTAAGTTCGAATATGGCAAAGACTTAGAAAGGCGTCCGCTTAGGTTATTTTATTCCCAATTTTTTCGTCATTTTTACCAACAGGAAAATCACGAGACCTATGATTATAAATGTCAGTAATGCGCCCAGAAAATGGCCTATCTGAAAAGGGCCGAAAGCAATCTTATCCCATGGCACATCGGGCAAAACTAGATTTATTATTGGCATGATGAGATCGAGAGCAAGTGCCTGTACCAATTGCCCGACATATCCACCAAGGATGAATGCTACAGCTAGTCCCATGACGTTATATTTTGACATGAAGTCCCTGAATTCAGCCGACAGACCTTTGGGTGGCTGTGGAGGCGGAGGGGTAGGTTTGGGTTCAAGAAGCTGTCTAATCTTCTTTAGCTCTTCTAACATTTCATCTTGTTTCTTTCCGGACATGATTTACCTCCTAGTTCATTCCACTTGGATCTTCTGTTAAATATGTTTTCTTGCTTCAGAAATCCTTAGGAGGATATAAATATCCTGATATTACTATTTTTTTCTTGGTGCTTAGTGTCTTACCCTTATCTCCTGCGGTCTCATCATTGTTGGCTTTTCGGGTTCTCTGAACTGCATTTCGTATAAATGGCTGTATAGTCCTTTTTTCTTGATGAGTTCGCTGTGGTTTCCTTCCTCAACAATCCTTCCATTGTCAATGACCAGGATTCTATCAGCGTTTCTTACCGTTGAGAGCCTGTGAGCTATTATGACTGATGTTCGGTTCTTAAGCAGGACCTGCATTGCTTTTCTGATTATGAGATCCGTGTAGGGGTCAATGCTTGATGTCGCCTCGTCTAATATCAAGATCGCTGGATTCCTAAGCAGTGCACGGGCAAAAGAGATAAGCTGTTTCTGGCCGACTGAGAGCCCCGCTCCCCTTTCGCCTATCTCCGTTTTGTATCCCTCTGGTAAACTTGTTATGAACTCATGAGCCCCAACTGTCTTAGCTGCGTTCATGACCTCATCGTCTGTAGCCTCCGATCTCCCGAATCTTATGTTCTCCATTATTGTGCCAGCGAAGAGGAAGGTGTCCTGCAGGACGATTCCCATTTGGCTGCGTAAGGTTTTCTGTGTAACGTTTCTTACGTCATATACATCGATCTTTACTGTGCCTGATTGGGGTTCATAGAATCTGCTGAGCAGTTTAATTATTGTGCTTTTGCCAGCCCCTGTAGGCCCTACTAATGCGACAGACTCTTTAGGCTTTATTTGGAAGTTGATTTTGTGCAACACAGGGTATTGTGGGTCATACCCAAAGGTTACGTCTTCGAAGTTGACTTCACCTGTAACCGGGGGCAACTCAATCGCATCCTCCCTGTCAGCTATCTCAGGTTTAGTATCAATGAGCTCGAAGATTCTTTCAGCCGCAGCCAAAGCCGCTTGTATAGTGTTGTAAAGGTTTGTCAAGTCGAATATCGGCCAGAAGAGCATTCTGATGTATAGGATAAACGTTATCAGTGTCCCAATAGCATCTTCTTTAGGACCTAAAGCTCCACTGAGCGCCAACATGCCACCGTAGATTGTTACCATCCCGCTTCCGACAGCTTGGATAATCTCTATCGTCGGAAAGAACGTTCCCCAAACTTTTGTTGCCTGCAAGTTCGCCTGCAAGTTCTGGAGGTTCGCTTGCCTGAAATCCTCCATAGTGTCTCGTTCCTTAGTGAAAGATTTGATCTCCCGTATGCCTGAAATGCTCTGCTCGAGCTTGGAGGTGACGCCAGCGATCTTTGTTCTTTGCAGCCTGTATGCGGCTCTAAACCTGGAATTGAAGGCCAATGTGGTTGCGATTATCAATGGAATAACAAGCATCGACACCAGACTCAGCTGGATATTTATGCTGAACATCACGACAACGATCAATGCTATGCTCAAGGTGTCACTTGCTACTTGGACAACACCCGAAGTGAAGGCTTCACCTATGCTGTCAGTGTCGTTTGTTACTCTGGATATTATGTCACCACTGTCTGAACGGTCAAAGAAACTGAACGACAGCTGCTGAAGATGGGAGAACAGTTCATAACGCATCTTTAGAAGCATGTCTTGACCAATCTTACCGATGCCGTACGTTCGGATGGCGTCAGCAACCCAATTTACCAGTAGAATGCCAGCGAAAATAAGTATAATCTGCTGTAAACCGAGGAAGTCGGATCGTAGAATGTACTTAGCGACTATGTCTCGACCTAGAATGTATGGGCTGAC
>CAYURV010000141.1:0-3310 GCA_964447115.1 uncultured Candidatus Bathyarchaeia archaeon | reverse complement strand
CATAGAGAAGCGTCAGAGAGCCCATAACATGTCTTTCGGATTTTTCCCACTCCCTATCCACGATGAAGCCGATGATAAGGTCTCTTATGGCTTTAGAACGATTCGTGTAACTCCTTTCTCTTAGAGCCTCATCGAACCTCTTCAGAAGATCAATGCTAGTGGAGATACTGAACCTCACTGTTTTCCCCAATCCATATTCCTCAGGTTAATATTATACTTCAAGCATATAATGTTCGTTCCTGTCTTCTAGCAAGACCACTGTTGACGATCTAACTGGTCACTTTTTCCCATAACCTTAAACTGAAGTGTCCACTACCACTATCTAACAGTGTGAAAGAGATGGGTCTAAGAGACGCAATAACGTGTCACAACCTCGTCAAGGAATATAAGGGGTCCAAGACTGTGAAGGCCCTTAACGATGTTAGTTTTTCAATTGATACTGGTGAAGTCTTCGGTTTTCTGGGACCGAATGGGGCAGGAAAAACCACTTTGATTAAGATCATGGCTACCCTTCTGAAGGCGACTTCTGGCAGTGCTGAGGTTGGCGGTTACGATGTCGATAAGGAAGAAGACATGGTACGTCGGATCATAGGTTATGCGGGCCAGGATTCTGAAAGGTCAGCTTACTTCAGGCTCACGGTAAGAGAGAACCTTCTATATTTTGCTCACGCCTTGAGGGATGTGCCTTCGGGGACAGTTAAAGAGAGGATAGATAATATAGCCTCTGGCATCGGGTTCAGTGATAGGCTGGATAAGCATTTCATAGCGTTGTCCGGCGGAGAGAAGCAGCTAGCCATCGTGATGAGAGCAATCATACATCTACCCCAGGTATGCTTTCTGGACGAGCCCTCTAAGAGCCTTGATCCAGTGACTGCTCGGAACGTTAGAAAATTCCTGAAGTCATACGCTCGAGAAAATGGGATCACCATATGTCTGACAACTCATAACATGAAGGAAGCCGAAGAATTCTGTGACAAAATCGCCTTCATAAACCATGGCAAGCTACAATTCATGGGAACTCCGTCCGAGTTCAAGAGGAGAGTAACTGTCAAAGAGGTTATAGAGATCGGTGTTCCGAGACTTGATAAGACTATTGAGGAAAGACTTCTCAGAATACGAGGGGTCAGCAACCTGACACGTGACCCTAGTATTAGAATCTATTGCGAGGATGCCTTCAGTGCACTAGGTGAAGTACTTGCAGTACTAAATGAGGCTGGTGTAAAAGCCCCTATTGGGATGGTTGAACCCACACTTGAAGATGCTTTTGCATTCTTTGTCCAGAATGGTGAGGTGAACTAGAAAATGGTAAGCCCCCTAAAACTCTTTTATATGGCTGTATGGCGTGAACTGCTTACCTTGACGCGTTATAAGGCTAACTTCATATTTGAGATCCTCTCGAGTCTGCTTTTTGGCTTTGGAGTTCTAATCTTCGGTGTTGCGTTTGATGCTTCTTTGCTGGCAAAAACCGTTGGCTCTTCAAACTATGTCGCCTTTATTACGTTGGGTGTCAGTTTCCAAAGCTGGCAGAGCATAGCCCTATGGAGAGCGGCAGGTATGTTCCAAGGTGAACTCAGTACCGGACAGGTTGACTACACCTTCAGCTGCCCCTTCTCTCGCTATTGGTACATCGTAGGCAACATTGGCGCTTCGGCAATTCTCTCGACAATCTTCTTTTCGCCAATGCTAGGCGTTGGCTTATGGTTCACCAAGGAGACATTAACAACTGAAGGCCTTCTCCTCGGCCTAGTAGCAACGATGCTTAGTGTGGTTGCACTGGCTCAGTTGGGCGCCATCTTCGCCTCCCTAGTCTTGCGGTACAGGCAGGTGACGGCGGTCTTCAGCTTCTTCAATTTCGCCTTCCAGATGCTGACTGGCATGTTCGTCCCCTTCCAACTGCTTCCTCTGCCATTACAAGTGATTGGCTACACTATGCCTCAGACCTTCGGCATGGACCTTCTTAGACACTATGTCATGAGAACCGCACCGATCATGGCTGTCGAATACGAATGGATCTCTCTAGTCACAGTAGTTTTGGCTTTAAGTCTAATCGCAAAAATGGCAACAACCTATCTTGAAAGGACAGCAAAAGAGCAAGGATTACACTACATCTAAGCTGGCTGTGTTGTCCCCTTTCAACAGGAGATCATCTAGGAAGAGACACCCTCGAGAGAACTTGCTCGCAATGATCAAAATTACTAGAAGCTACGGAAAGGGTTAGTTGAGCACTGTTGCATGACAGCATACAATGAGTGGCTATAGTCCTAGTTTATCTTTAAGGTATTTTCTGCTTAAGGCCATACTTTCCTTCGGTGTCTTGGTTGTTCTGTCCTGTTCCACAACCGCCCACTCTATATTCAAAGATTTCACAGCCTTCATGACGGCTGGGAAGTCGATGATTCCCTGACCCAACTCGGTAAACTCGTATCTCTTTATCCCTTCCGCTGTTCCGTCCTTTAGGTGAAGATAGGCTACTCGCTCGCCGTTTTCCTTTATGAACTCAGCTGGCGATAATCCGCCGCATTTGACCCAGTAGGTGTCGACGCAGAGCGAAACATGCTCAGGACTCGTATTTTCAAGGATTATCCGTGTCCCCCGCGCATTGTCGATTATCTCCTGCCAATGATTGTGGTAACAGACTATGATCCCGCGTCTCTTTGCTTTTCTGCCGATTTCATCGAGAAGCCTCGAGCTTCGCATGTAATTCTCGTCCGAGTTTTCCTTACCACCGGCGCCACTGAACAATAGGTAATGACCTTCAGCTTTGTTTAGAATAGTCAGGGCTTCATCAACTAACTTTTCATCAGCTGAGTCTACGCCCATGTGCAAACCCGCCAAGCTTAGACCATATGAAGCAAGTGGCTTCTTTGGATCGGGAAAGCTTGCGAAGACAGTTGGACCAGCCTCTATGCCTTCGTATCCGAGAGCTCCAACCTCCTTAAGTACGTCATCAAAATCTGAGACAGCACGTTGCCCCCAGATTATGAGTTGGGCGCCTACTTTGAATCTAACCAACATCATCACCTGAGGAAGATTCAGATGGCTTAGCTATTTAAAACTACTTGAGCCATGGGGGATATTTCTGGCCGCTCAATAGTGCTTTGAAGGTTTCTCTTTCCCTAGTCAGAAAATACCTTCCACTTTTTACTAAAACCTCGGCGCATCTGGGCTTTGAATTGTATTGGGAGCTCATTGAGAAACCATACGCACCGGCATTAAGGATAGCTAGAAGGTCGCCCTCCATGACATTTGGGAGCCGACGGTCTCGAGCTAGAAGGTCTCCTGATTCACAAAGAGGACCAGCCACATCGTA
>CAYURV010000140.1:0-3326 GCA_964447115.1 uncultured Candidatus Bathyarchaeia archaeon | reverse complement strand
CGGTCGCCAGTCATGCTGAAGGTCTTTGAACATGAATGTAACTCTATTGCGACATCCCTTGCTCCGTCGATCTCGAGTATACTCGGTGCCCTATAGCCATCAAACGTTATCTCAGAGTAGGCGTTGTCGTAACAGATGATTATGTTGTTGTCTTGAGCAAAATTGACAATCCGCCTCAACTCACTCTTGTCTACTACACTGCCAGTTGGGTTGTTCGGGTAGTTCAGGAACATCATCTTAACATTTCTAGCATCCACTGCATCAAGATCAGGCTTGAAATTATTATCTTCAAGTAAAGGCATGATGATTGGTACGCCCTCACAGAGAATCGTAGCTCCATTAGCGTATACGGGATACGCAGGATCTGGAACAAGAACATGGTCTCCGGGATTGACGAAGGCGCGGGCAATATTGGCCAATCCCTCTTTTGACCCTATGAGAGCGATGACCTCGTTCTTGGGATCCAGATTGACCCCGAATCGCCCCTTATACCAGTTGGCAACGGCTTGTCTATAGTCAGGCTCGCCTTGGCTGAACGAATAGTTATGATTCTTCGGGTTTGAGCTCTCTTCTCTTAGCGCGTCGAGAACGAATGGGGGAGGAGGGATGTCCGGATCGCCTATACTTAAGGAAATTAGGTCGACGCCCTGCCGTTTCTTCTCATTTATTATCCTCTCGAGTTCGGCAAATATGTAGGGTGGGAGCCTTTTGATTCTCTCGGCTGGTTCAATCTTCATTCTGATGCCTCACGAAAGTTTTTTTCTGTTTAATATTTTTTTGCATTCGTTGGCGTACTCGCACCATTCCAAACATGACTGCATATTTCTGGAGACCCTCAACCCACAGTTGGTGCATTCCACTTGGTTCTCGTCAGTCCATATCTCGACTTCACTTCCACACTTAGGACAGGTAATGTACTCCGGCTTGGGTCTAAGTAGATCATCTAAACCTGGACAATTATTTTTCATCTTACTATCAACACTCAAACTCTTTCCTAGGCGCGGAATCACGTTTCAGGTCCAGTCCAGTAGTCTTTTCTCCCCTTCGATCTTTTTAATGTTTGTGATGTCTTGAGTGACTTCTAGGCAGCCTAGGTATGCTCCGTTCTTATCTCGTACTGCAAGATATCTTATGTGGACTAGTCTACCCTTAACGTCTATCCAGAACTCCGCAGTGTCCCTCTTGCCACTTTTGAAGGCCTGTAATATTTGGTTGACTATATGTATGCTCTTCTGGGGGTGACATTGCTGGACTTTACGTCCGATGACTGCCTTCGTTCTAGTGAAAATCCTCTCCTTACTCTGGTTAAAGTAACGGACCGTATCTTCCTTGTCCACAAAGGTGATGTCAACAGGCAAAGCATTAAGGACCGCTTCCATCTCCTCTTTTGACAACTTTCCTGTCTCGAATTCTATGACTCCTTCGACTTGGGGTCCAAGAATCAGGGTCTCAGCCTTCTCAAAGGCTAAAGTTGCAGATTGGGGAGTAAAGCAGCAGTACCCGACTTCGTCAAACTGTCTTCTTATTTGTTTCCATTCGTCCTCTCCTATGAGTCTTAAGGCTGTGGGAAAGAGGATGTTGTTCTCTTTGTAAAAATGGCTGGAGAGCATATCTGCCAGTGCATATGCTACTCTCTCAAGCTGTCCTGCAAATTCCTTGAAACGAGTCTTTTCCCGCGCTTCAATAATGGCGTAAATGTTTTTCTCTATCTCCCTTATCCTCCCGTGTTCCATCCACATGATGGCAGGGGGCTGTGTAACACCGTGTTTTTCTATGTATGGGAAAAGGACGTTTTCTTCTCTGAGGTAGTGTTTTTCGGATTCCTCAAGTTGGTGCTTTGTGTTAACAAGTTGTTTCATCTGTTGGCTTATAGATCCGAAATCCTGCGCGGCAACAATCTCCCTTGCGGTGCTCATCAGCTCATCGCTGATTCTGAGGAGCATCTTATGTTCTTCCATCAAGATGTGAATCGGATGACCTCTGGGTGCTAGAACCTTCTCTTTTTCGAGAGACTCCTTGAACAGGGCAAGATGAATGTCGCAAAGTCTTTGGATCTCATCACGCGGCATTCCTTCCCTAATTAGCTCTTCTTCAATCTCTGCTATGTCGGTTGCCGTGACTGCTCCGATTAATTCTCTGAATCTCCCCTTCACCTTTTCGGGATCTGCGCCTTCATGTAGATCCCTTATCATTTTCTTTATGGCTTCTTTTCTGTCTTCCTTTATTCCTGACGATTCAGTCGACATGTCATCACCCTAATTAGTCTTCAATCTGTTCGGTTGGATTAGTTGATTATGATTCTACCAAAATATAAAGAGGGCGCATGAGGATTAACCATAACGCATGCCAATGTCATGAAAGCTTGATGTTGACTAGACCTTCGAAGGCTTTCTCTGCTGGGCCTGTCATAAGTAGCTTGTCATGTTCGTACTTTATCTTGAGCTCTCCACCTCGCAGATGAACCGTGCAATCTTCACTCGTCTTTCCAAGCAAGTTTCCGGCCACAACAGCCGCACATGCTCCCGTGCCGCACGCCAAAGTCTCCCCAACCCCTCTCTCCCAGACCCGTACCTTCAGTTCATTCCGTTTCAAAGGTTCCGCGAATTCCACATTGATCCTATTAGGAAACATCTTGTGCTTCTCAATCCTTGGCCCGACATCTCCGACAGGGAAGTCGTCTACATTATCCATAAAAATAACGCAATGAGGATTTCCAACAGACATGCAAGTCATCCTATAAATTGTCCCGTCAACTACCAGTTCTTGGTCTATGTACGTTCCATGCCCAAATACTGGAATCTTTTCTCTTTCTAAGACAGGTTTCCCCATGTCCACTGTAACAGATTTCACTTTCCCATTTCCAATCTTCAGCCAGACATTCCTTACGCCTGCAAGCGTCTCTATCCTCAACTGTCTCTTTTCAACTATATTATTCTCGTAGCAGTACTTTGCGAAGCATCTTATTCCGTTTCCACACATCTCAGCCTCGCTACCGTCTGAATTAAAGATTCTCATCTTCACATCCGCTGTCTGAGAACTATACAGTAGAAGTAGGCCGTCGGCGCCTATCGAAAACCTTCTTTCACATAGCTTTCTAGCAACCGTGCCTATGTTTCCTTCTCGTATTTTCTCTTCTCTGTTGTCGATGAGAACGTAGTCGTTTCCCAACCCGTGCATCTTCCAAAACTTAAGAAGCAGGTTCGAGGATTCTTCCGCAGAAACTGGCAATTGCCCCACACCTTAAAGGTTTCGCGCCAATAAGAACTGACAACTGTTATATAAAGTGTCTTTCGGATGCTCGTCTTCTTAGAGGTCAGGTGATTACG
>CAYURV010000139.1:2151-3335 GCA_964447115.1 uncultured Candidatus Bathyarchaeia archaeon | reverse complement strand
GTGTTTCCTGTCGGCGGACGAACCGGACTTGTCGGCGGATCAGTGCCAACCGAAGCAGGCATCATTCTATCGTTGGAGAGGATGAGTAAAATTGAGATAGACCAGGAGAACCTCATGGCTATCGCGGAGGCAGGAGCAACTCTAGGGGATCTCTTCAAAGCCTCGGAGGATGCGGGTCTATTCTTTCCTCCACATCCGGGAGACGAAGGTGCCCAGATCGGTGGACTAATTGCCACGAACGCTGGAGGAGTAAGAGCCGTGAAATACGGTGTAATGAGGAACTATGTGAGAGGAGTTGAGGCTGTCCTGCCGAACGGCGACGTGATCGAACTAGGCGGTCGCCTAATCAAGAACAACACTGGATACGACTTGATGCAGCTGATAATAGGCAGCGAGGGGACGCTTTGCGTAATAACCAAAGCCGTGATCAAACTCTATCCAAAAAGTGTATCCTCAGCCACTCTAGTCGTGCCTTTCAACAGTCGTATGGATGCGTTGACAGCCGTGCAGAAAATCCTTCAATCACCGATTCTTCCTTTAGCCATCGAATATGTAGAAATAAAAGAGATAAACGAAGCAGCGAAGCACATCAATGAGGAATGGCCTGTTCAAGAAGGTAAGGCTCAGCTTATTATAATACTGACGGGAACGACCCAAGATGATCTCCTCTCCTCATGTGAGAGGATATCAGAAATTTCTAGTGAGAACAATGCGTGTGAAGTCATGCTCGCTGAAACAAGAGAAGAACAGGATAGGATTCTGCGAATAAGAAGCAACATCTATACTACTTTAAAACCTGGAATGGTTGACATCTTAGATGTGACCGTGCCGCCTAGTAAGCTTGGCGACTTGATGACCTCGGTTGATGAAATAGCCAAGAAGCACGGCGTTTCCTTGCCTATCTACGGCCACGCTGGAGATGGCAACTTACATGTCCACATAATGAAAGAGGAAGGCAAAGAACCAAGTTACGTGACAGATGTTAAGAGAGATATCTACTTGGCGGGTGTCCATCTAGGAGGCGTAATAACTGGCGAGCACGGAATAGGGAAAATAAGAACTGGCGACATCAGACTCGTGCATAGCGAGAAAGCCTTGAGCCTAATGAAGGGTATCAAGAAACTTTTCGACCCAAACGGGATAATTAATCCTGGAAAGGTTATCCCCTCAACCTAGCAAGAAGG
>CAYURV010000139.1:0-2051 GCA_964447115.1 uncultured Candidatus Bathyarchaeia archaeon | reverse complement strand
TTCTGGATCGCTTACAACATCCCGATATTAGCCATTGGAGTGAGACACATTCATCTGACTGAATCTAAGAAGAAAGCCGAAGTTAGAAGAAGTGTTAACTTGCCTTCGATGTCCATCGTGGTTCCCGTCAAAGATGAAGAGAAGGTGATTGAAAGGCTACTACAGGCTCTTATGAAACTTAACTACCCAGTCGGTAAGCTGGAGGTAATTATAGTCGAAGATGCGTCAAAGGATAGAACTCCTGAAATATGTAGAAAATATTCAAGGCTGTATCCAGGAATCGTCAAATACTTTCACAGGAAAATCTCAAAGGGGAAACCTTCCGCCTTAAACTATGGCTTCAAGCAAGCGAACGGCAAGATCGTCGCCGTCTTTGACGCTGATAATGTTCCTGAACCCGATACCTTGGTAAAAGCGGCTGGATACTTTGAAGACCCCTCAGTTGCGGCTGTACAAGGTACAACACACGCCATAAATGCTGATGAAAATATGTTGACTAAAGTTGTATCTTATGAGGAGGCAGGGTGGCTCAAGCACTACCTACAGGGAAAGGACGCGCTCGGCCTATTTGTTCCGTTAACTGGTAGCTGTCAATTTATCCGCAAAGATATCGCTGAAGAAGTCGGGCTGTGGGATGAAGACTGTCTAGCCGAGGATCTAGAAATGTCAGCTAGGATAACTGAGAAAGGCTATGACATAAAGTTCGCCTCAGATCTAATCTCCTGGCAAGAGGCTCCATCAAGACTCCCTCACCTAATCAGACAGCGACTAAGATGGTACAGAGGCTACATGGATGTTGCAGTAAAATACGGCCGTTTTCTGAGGAGGCTTGAGAGGAAAGCATTTGATGCTGAGATCACCTTGATGGGACCATATGTACTGGCAGCCTTTCTTCTCAGCCACATATTGTCCCTTTACATCTCCGTGTTTCCAAACCATGACCCAATACTCCTGATAGCAACCAGAATCACCTTGCTGTTTACCATGTTTACCCTCTTGATAATAGGCGTCGCCTTGATTTATGCCACAAGACCGATGAAAATCAGGAACATATTGTGGCTACCATTTATCTACGCCTACTTGAGCCTGCAATGTTTCTTGACGGCCTATGCATTTCTGCAAATAGTCTTCAGACGGCCAAGAAGATGGATTAAGACAGAGAAGACTGGAGAAGACACAAAAGCCTTCGCACCGAGTCTTCGCATCAAGGGCATTTAGATCCGATGCCAGAAACCGGGCGAACTGTGTTACCGTCCCCTCACTTGCCCTTAGATTTTCCGCTGAGAGTTAGATAATTCAAATATAGTTCAACTATTCTGAAAGCCTAGGAGCCATCGCTATGCAAGTAGTAGTTCGAAGCACCCCTTCTATCGATTGGACTTCGTCTATTATTCCACCTAGCTCAACAATACTGGGGAACTCTGCGTAGGCTATTACGTCGTATTGCCCAGTGACCGCATGAGCGATCTTGACGCCCTTAATCTTGAGAGCTTTCTCGGCGACCTTCCACAGTTTTCCTCGTTCAGTGTTGATTAAAATGAAGGCATTCAAGACAGCTCACCATTTTAGTTGCTTCATTCTATTAGGACGCGTCCTAATAGGCTTTTCATCCATTTGAGTGATGTTTCAAGGGTATTCGGAAAGTTGGGCTTTCAGATTGCGGGTATATTCTAGCGAATCAGTAAGACTTAAAAGGCTCCAAGCCAAAAAGCATTGATTGCTAACGAGGGCTTCCAATGGAATTTTGTCCTAAATGTGGCACTCGACTCTTGCCAAGAAAGAAAAAGGACACGAAGAAGGTCTTCCTAGCGTGTCCTAAATGCAGTTACAGAAAGCCAGCGGAGGCATTGATCCCAACCCCCAAAGTTACAGGACCCAAACCGGAAGACCAGATAATCATCATTGGCAAGAAAGAGCAGAAGCTCCGAACCCTACCAACAATCACGATTGAATGCCCAAAATGCGGAAATAACACGGCATATGTTTGGCAAGTCCAGACTAGGGGAGCCGATGAATCATCTACCCAGTTTTTCAGATGCACGAAGTGCAAT
>CAYURV010000138.1:0-3350 GCA_964447115.1 uncultured Candidatus Bathyarchaeia archaeon | reverse complement strand
TTCGCAGGCAAACCGCCAATAATTGTAAGCGGAGCAAGCAGTGGGGAAAGATCTGTCTGTGCCGTTGCCTTCCTATTCGCCTTGCAAGAGTTCACTCCAGCCTCTTTCTATCTCTTAGACGAGATCGATGCACACCTAGATGCTTTCCATGTTGAAAGATTAGGCGAACTGCTGGCCGAGGAAGCCTGCAAATCCCAGTTTGTTGTTGTAACATTGAAACCTGAGATGGTCAGTAAGGCTGACAGAATCTATGGAGTATACGGCCGCGAGGGAATCTCCTATGTCGTCTCTACGACATTCAAGGGGGTTGCGCAGTGATAGAGAGGGACCTGGGCAAGCCCTTCTACTTTCTTCCACCTTGGAACATCCTCTTCGACATGCAGATCCTGGAGAGGGTTAATCCTTGGGATGTCAGTTTGTCCTTCCTACTTTTATCCTTTCTAGAGGAGATGGAGAAGAGGAATGAGGTTGATTTTAGGGCTTCAGGTGTGGCGCTTGACTCTTCAGCGACGATTTACCTCATGAAGTCTCATCTTCTCTTGAAGTTGGAAGAGCCTCCGTCTTCACCTGAGCCAAAGCCAGATATAGTTCCTCCTCCGCTTGTTCTTCCTCTCAGATATGAGCTGACAACGACGACGATTCAGAATCTGTTAGAGGCGTTAGATGAAGCCCTGAGAACGGAGAAAATGTTTGTTTTAAGACCCTCTTCCAAGGAGGTATTGCCTCCCCCATCAGCGATCGTTCCTATAATCAGCGTCTACATGATAGAGATAGAAGAGCAAATGGAAAGGCTACTTCAGAAGATACGTTCCTTTGCGGAAAAGGGTAATGTGATAACATTTTCAAAAATCATCCGTGGCTTGGGGAAGGTTGAACGGATAAGGACCTTTATTGTTCTCCTCTTCTTGGCCCATAAAGGCAGAATCACTCTATGGCAAGAGGAAAACTCCGACGAGATGTTCATAACGGCGAACGGAGGCTGAGCAGTGAAGGCCACGGTCGTAGAAATCACAGGGCAATCAGAGGACACAAAGACAAGTGAAGAAGAGGTTTTATTAGAGGCAGCACTCTACGTGGCTGGTCGTCCCCTTGATCTGGCAACTTTGGGTCACGTGATCGGGACAAGATCAAAAAAAAGGGTTCAGCGACTTGCTAGGATGCTTGTGGAGGAGTATAGGCGGCGAAACACAGCTCTTGAGGTGTTGGAGCTCGACGATAAGCGGTTTGTTCTGCAATTGAAGACGAACTATTCGTCTAGAGTTAGAAGGTTAGCTGTTAGGCCTCTTCTTACAGATGGTCCTTTGAAGACCTTGGCTTATATAGCCTATAGGCAGCCGGTTATGCAGACGCAAGTGGTTGGCGTGCGGGGCTCTCATGCCTATGGCCATATAAGGCAGTTATCAGACATAGGTCTCGTTGATTACGAGAAGAAGGGGAAGACCAAGATACTGAGGACTACGGAATATTTCGCGGATTATTTCGGTTTGAGTCATAACTTTAAAATAATGAGGCGTCAGATGAGAAGAATATTTGATGATGCAATAAGGAGAGATGCATCCATCTCAGACGATGAGGGCAAATCTAAGAGTTAGAAAGTGAACTGGTCCGTTAAACTTATATTAGCGCGAGTATCTCGTACCTTTTGGTCTGAGGAGAAAATGGCAGATGTCAGTTTGGCATGGTGACCTGCACAAGAAGAAGCCGACAGGCGGCAGGAAACGGGCTTACAGAAAGAAGAGAAGGTTTGAGACAGGGTCCTTTCCTGTCGAGACCGTTATGGGCGAACCAAAGACTAAGGCGGATCGAAGACGCGGTGGAAACATAAAGTTGAGGCTGGTAAGCACCAAGTGGGTAAACGTGTCCGACCCAGCGACAGGAGAGACCAAGAAGGTCGAAATCCAAAGAGTGCTAAGAAACCCCGCCAACCTTGACTATGACAGAAGAGGCGTCATAACTAAGGGAACGCTACTTGAAACATCTCTTGGAACGGCTCGCGTCACTTCCAGACCCGGGCAGTCAGGAGTTCTTAACGCTATATTGGTTTCGGAACCTCAGTAATACTGTTGTCTTACTATTTAGGGGATGTCTACAAACTCAATCACTCTTAAGAGGGAGTTATACGGTCATGCGTAAACGGGACGAGATTGTCTTGTGGCCTGCTTACTTTGACTCTGTGAAGACACGGACAGAGGGACGAAAGGTTCCAAAGAGGCTGGCAAGACAGTCACCCACACTTGACATGATTGAGAAGGCCCTTAGTAACCTGAGGCTTTCCTATACATTGGTTTTGAAGGCTTCACACCCATATTCTCCGTGGAAGAAGACGGGCTTTGCTCTTGTTAGGAAGAAGAGGCCGAAAAGCCAGGTTTTGAAAGAAGTTGCTGAGGAACTCTCAAGACTTCCCGTCTGAATTCGCAATAAGAAACGTTTAAATAATATACCTAATTTCATTTCTACATCCACCCGCTTTTAAAGGAGCTATCGCCGACTTGAAGACAATCGGACGGGTCCTTCACATAAGTCCGAGCAAAAAAGCCCTCATAAAGGCGGAGAGAGTTCCTAGAATTGGCGAAACCGTGGTTGATGACAGAAAAAGAGTGGTAGGCACGGTTTTCGATGTTGTTGGGCCCACGGTTTCTCCGTATGTTGAGGTTGAAGTCGAGGTTGAAAACCCTCAAAGCATTGTTAACAGCTTCTTATACGTCTCTCCTCGATCGAAACGCAAGACTTGGAGTAGAAAAGGAAGATGAGTGTAAAGAGGAAGTCGGTTCTCCCCCCCAGAATCAGAGATATCCAACGGTGCTCTGAATGTGGCAGCACAAGGCTCATGAGGGACTACGAGGCCGCCGAGGTCGTGTGTATGGAGTGCGGTTTCGTCCTCGACATGAAGCTCGCTGATCACGGTCCTGAATGGCGCGCTTTCGACAACGAGCAGCGAGAGAAGAGGGCTCGAACCGGTGCTCCTGTCACCTTCACAATTCACGACAAAGGGCTCTCAACGATGATTGACTGGCATGACCGTGATATCTACGGGAAGAAATTCACGGCTGGCCAAAAGGCTCAGATCTACAGGCTTAGGAAGTGGCAGAGGCGGATCAGGGTCTCCGATGCTTTGGAGCGGAACCTTGCGTTCGCGCTTTCTGAGATCACCAAGATAGCAAATAACCTTTCTTTGCCGAAGAGCATCTTTGAGACGGCTTCAGTGATTTATAGAAAGGCTGTGAAAGAGCACCTTATCCGAGGAAGATCGATACAAGGCATTAGTGCTGCCTCAGTTTATATAGCCTGTAGGCAGTGTGGGCTTGCAAGAACCCTTGAGGAGATTGCTAAGGCTTCCAACGTGAGCAAGA
>CAYURV010000137.1:0-3376 GCA_964447115.1 uncultured Candidatus Bathyarchaeia archaeon | reverse complement strand
CTATGGCCTACTGAGGGATAATGTGACGGGAGCTTATTCTGCTCTCCTAAATTCTATTCTCCAGATAATCTGTGGATGTTATCTGCTTATTGGGTTTTATGGCCCATCGTATCTTAATCTTTCATTGACAATCTTCGCAGTCGCGTCACTGGCTCTTGGCTCTTTGACACTCATCTGTGTCTTTAGTATCGATCATAGAAAGCCAAAGATGGCAGGTATGAGACTTGTTGATCCGCTCTCGTCAGATCCTGAAGGAGGGTCAGTCACTATCAACAAATATGCGCTTGAGACTATTGACGTGACTAAGAGATATATTCTAGGCTCCAACGTCGTCTCGGCAATCGACGGCGTCAACATGAAGATTCGAAAGGGCGAGTTTGTAGCCATTATGGGACCGTCTGGAAGTGGCAAGTCGACGCTGTTGAATCTCATAGGTGCGTTAGACAGGTCCACCTCAGGCAAGGTTCTGATCGATGGGGTTGACATTTCAATGCTTAATGACACAGCTCTAGCAAAGCTTCGAAACGAGAAGATCGGTTTTGTCTTCCAAGCATACAACCTAATCGCAAGGTCTAGTGTGCTCCGCAACATGGAACTGCCTGCCTTTGTCAAAGGCTATCCTAGAGACGAACGTTTGAACAAGATAAGCGAAATCCTTGGAGTAGTTGGTCTAAGCGATAAGGTTTCAAGAAAACCGAAAACTCTGAGCGGAGGAGAACAACAGCGTGTCGCTATTGCCAGAGCGTTAGTTAATGACCCTGAGATCATTCTAGCCGACGAACCCACAGGCAACGTTGATTCGAAAACGGGACAGATGATAATCGGTTTCCTGAGGAAACTTAACTTGGAGAAGGGAACCACAGTAATCGTTGTCACCCACGACCCTGATGTGGCCAAATGGGCTGACAAAATACTCTATCTGAGAGACGGAAAAGTGGTTCAAGAAGAAGCAGTGGGAGGTTTGCCAAAATGAGAAGAAACCAGTCTTGCCTTGTATGTCTTATCCTAGTCTTCTTAGCTGTGAACTCAATTCCTTGTCTGCCCCTTCACAGCCAGCCGACTGTTGCTCTTAAGGTAACAAGGACGGTTTGGGGTGAAAATATGGATAGTCCAACCAAGGCTTACCCTGGAGACACTGAGACTCCATTGACTGTAGAGGTGCAGAACCTTTCCCCAGATCAAACCATAAAGGGTGTATCAGCAGTCCTCATCTTGGAAGGCCCTTTCACAGATGTTTATGGAAACAGTAACGCTACGGCGACAGGCAAACCTACGGTTGGCGAACTGCTAAACCCGACTGATGAGATTGCGCCAAAGGGATTTCTCACTCTTACGTTCACTCTCGACATAGATGAAGATGCTGTTCCGGGCTCCTACCGATATAACATGACTGTCCATTATTCCGTGGAAACTGAGCGAGAGTTTGTTGAGGGAACCCCGCAAACGCTAGTTGTCGAACTTACAGTCTCCAAGATCAGTCCTACCTTAACAATTTCGGTTTCTCCTCAGACTGTGGAAAAAGGCGAGGCCATTAAGGTTTCGGGCTCCATTGATCCTGTCATGGAGAACGCAACTGTCACGCTGACCTATAAGAAACCGGACGGCTCAAAGTTTAACAGCACCGTCAGAACCACTGGGAACGGACAATTTAGTGAGTCGTATAGGCCTGAAACAGATGGTTTCTGGAGCGTTAATGCCAGCTGGCTGGGTGATGAAAAGTATGAAGGAAATTGGGTTTCAACCTCATTTGAGGTAAGGTTGCCCGTCTCTCTCTCCATTGCCACATCTGACAATCGCTTGATGGGAGGATTGGACAACCAGTTTAACATGATCCTCACAAACGACGGCAAGGTTCCCATATCAGCGGTTGACATTACACTATCCGTTCCTTCCCCTCTGATAATCCATGGCACGGACCATTGGACCTTTAGCTACCTTGGACCTGAAAACTCAACCATAATCGCTGTCGAAATCTTTGCGCCTGATAGTTCTATAGGAGCAACCTATGGCGGATCGCTTACATTGAACTACCGTGACGATTATGGAGAAAGCCGCACAGACACTTATCCTGTAGGCCTCATAGTAACAGGACGAGTAGAACTTGTTGTCTTCGGTGAAACCTTAAGACCCCAACCAGCAAAGAACGGTTCGAGGGTGGTCATAACAACAACTCTTCTGAATAGAGGCAATGTCGCCGCCATGTACGTGAATGCTTCAGTCTTGCCCAACCCTATTCTGGATTTGCCTTCGGAAAGTGTAGCCTACGTCGGTGAGCTTGGCAAAAACTCCCAGGCTCCCTTCACATTAGCTGTGCAAGTGAATGCCAATGCCAAGAACGGCACATATCCCATAACATTGAGCATAACCTACCGAGACGACCGGTATGAAGATCGCATCCTAAGGAAGACGGTCTTCTTGGTGGTAGAGACTGGCAGAGAAAGCCAAACGAGTTCAGAAGTATCCGAGGATCTCCTTAGACCGTTTTCTGGAGCCGGACTCGTGCTAATAACAATCTTGGTTGCATCAGTTGCTGTCCTACTCCTCTACAGAAGACATCTCTCAAGACAACGAGTGAACCTCAAAGTCCCAGGGCAGGTTCAAAAATGAACCTTTTGCAGCTTTTTAGCCTTTCGTTTGAGGCAATAAAAGAACGTCGCCTACGGGCAGGCTTGACTACCCTTATGGTCGTCATGGGGGCAAGTCTGATTGTAGCCTTGAATGGCACAGGAAACGGTTTCACCAACTTCGTCAACGATCAGTTCAGTTCCCTCGGCGCGAACGTTCTAATACTTACCCCTAGAGGTGAAAACATTGAGATGGACATCGCTCTGGCCGATGAAATTGCCAAGTTGCAAGGGGTCGACGACGTGATCCCATATATTCAACAAATCTCAACGGTTGTGTCGCAAGGAGAGGAGCAGACATCTATTGCAGTGGGGGTTGAGCAATCTAAGTTGCCTTTATTGTTTCCGACGATAAGCTTTGAGGTAGGAACGTTTGTTTCAGAATCAGACAGCATAGGCATCATACTGGGTAACGAAGTGGCTCGCCCATCTGACGAGACCGGAGCGTTCGCAGGCTTGGGACAAACAATAAAGATTAGATATCAGACCTACGAGGGCCAAAAACCTGTCCCTTTTGAACGATCCTTCGTAGTTCGCGGAGTTCTGAGTTATATCGGAAGTGGCGTGGTACCGGCAGATCAGATGGTGTTCATTTCCACATCGGCTGCCAAGAACCTCTTCAGTCGAGGCGGAAACTTCGACGGTTTCTATGTCGTCACGCAAGACCCAAACATGAACGAAGAAGTGCGACAAAGGCTACAGGATAGATACGGTAGAGACCTCATCATCATATCGCCCCAGATGATATCGAA